>NZ_AKJD01000247.1 GCF_000282515.1 Pseudomonas sp. GM80 | reverse complement strand
AGGAACCCCGAGCTTTAGCGAGCGGGCCGCACGTAGGAGCAAGCCTTTTCGGTTACCTTTTCGGCGTTTGGAAAAGGTGACTCGCCGTAAGGGCGAAACCCTAATCCGCTATCACCCAAAAAACGGATATACACCCAAAACCCCAAGAACATGGTCGGCCCAAAGGCCGCCAAGACACCCCCCAAACAAAAATGTTAGCGTGCTTGGCATCAAGCCCGACAACGAGCCAAAACCAATGAAAAAGACTGTCCTGGCCTTCAGCCGCATCACCCCGCCAATGATCGAACGCCTGCAACAAGAGTTCGACGTCATCGTCCCCAACCCAAAAACCGGCGACATCAACGCCCAATTCAACGAAGCCCTGCCCCACGCCCACGGCCTCATCGGCGTCGGCCGCAAACTCGGCCAGGCCCAACTCGAAACCGCGAGCAAACTCGAAGTCGTCTCCAGCGTCTCCGTCGGCTACGACAACTACGACCTCGACTACTTCAACCAACGCGGCATCATGCTCACCAACACCCCCGACGTCCTCACCGAAAGCACTGCGGACCTCGCCTTCGCCCTGATCATGAGCAGCGCCCGCCGCGTCGCCGAACTCGACGCCTGGACCAAGGCCGGCCAATGGCAAGCCAGCGTCGGCGCCCCGCTGTTCGGCAGCGACGTACACGGCAAAACCCTCGGCATCGTCGGCATGGGCAACATCGGCGCCGCCATCGCCCGCCGTGGCCACCTCGGCTTCAACATGCCGATCATCTACAACGGCAACAGCCGCAAGACCGAACTCGAGCAACAACTCGGCGCCCAATTTCGCAGCCTCGACCAACTGCTCGCCGAAGCCGATTTCGTCTGCCTGGTGGTGCCGCTCAGCGACAAAACCCGCCACCTCATCAGCCACCGCGAACTGGCCCTGATGAAACCAAGCGCCATCCTCGTCAACATCTCCCGTGGCCCGGTCGTCGACGAACCCGCCCTGATCGAAGCCCTGCAAAAAAACCGCATTCGCGGCGCCGGTCTGGACGTCTACGAAAAAGAACCGCTGGCCGAATCGCCGCTGTTCAAACTGAAAAACGCCGTGACCCTGCCGCACATCGGCTCCGCAACCAACGAAACCCGCGAAGCCATGGCCAACCGCGCCCTCGCCAACCTGCGCAGCGCCCTGCTCGGTGAGCGCCCGCAAGACTTGGTGAACCCGCAAGTCTGGCGCGGATAAAAGAGCACGGGCAAGTGCGACATCGTACTTGCCCGTTCGTTATCGCCATACATAACTTGAAATCGAACAACAGACAAAATCAAACAACAGCATTATAAGCTCTGCCCGGCTGCCGAATGATCGACAAGCGCTATGGAGAGCTAAAGCCGTGAACATCTTGAACACCGACAAACTTATCCGCTACAGCAAAGTGATACTGATGGCTTACATCAGTTTCTTTGGCCTGCTGGTGATCATCCACAACTTCACCGACTACAATGCAAACTACACCTACGTGGCTCACATCCTGAGCATGGACACCACCACGGCCAGTGAAAGCATCAAGTATCGAGCCATTGAGACGCCGATGATTCATCACCGGATCTACTGGTTCATCATCACCATGGAAGTCACCTACACCGTGCTCTGCCTGATTGGCACTTACCAGTTGCTGCGCCATATCAACGCACCCGCCGAGGTATTCCACGAGGCAAAAAAGTTCTCGATCATGGGCATACTTGCGGCAATCTTCATTTATTACGTCTGCCTGCAAACCGTGGGAGTGGAGTGGTTTGACATGGACACTTCGCAATCATGGAATGCCAAAGACTGGGCACGGCATATTGTCGATTTCATGTTCCCGGTGATGATTTACATCAGTTTGAAAGTCGAGCACTGAAGTTCAGCACTCGTTTATTTCAAGCCAACTTTCCCTGAACCGGCACCACCACTCTTTTCGGCTTACGAAACACCAGTACATTACCCAGCATCACTAACACCAGTCCCATCAGCGCCGGCGCTGTCCATTGATAACCTTCGGCAAACGCCGAGACGTTCAGCGCCACCACCGGGAACAACACCGTGCAGTAAGCCGCCCGCTCCGGGCCCATACGCCCGACCAGCGTCAGATAAGCAGTGAAGCCGATGACCGAACCCGGAATCACCAGATACAGCAGCGCACCGACGTAACGCGGTGACCAGTCCATGTCGAACGGGATGCCTTTGACCAGACACCACACCGACAACATCGCCGCGCCGTACGCCATGCCCCAGGCATTGGTGGTCAGTGGTTTGAGCCCGGCCTTCTGTTGCAGGCTCGAAAGCATGTTGCCCGCCGAGAAACACAAGGTGCCACACAGTGCCAAACCCAGCCCCAGAAGGGTTTGTGGACTGGCCTGATGCCCGGCCAACTCAGGCCAGAACAGCATGCCCAGGCCAAACAGCCCCAGCGCACCGCCCATCAGCACATTGCGCGCAATGCGCTGGCCAAAGAACACCCGTGCATTCAACGCGTTCCACAGCGTTGCGGTTGAAAACACCACCGCGACCAGACCGCTGGGAATCCATTGGCTGGCGGTCAAAAAGCACATGAAGTTCACACAAAACAGGCACAACCCCTGCGCCACGCAAATCAGATGCCCGCGCCGGTTCATCGGCTGCAGGCGACGGCTGAGCAACAGCAAGACGAACAGCACCAGCGCGGCGAGACCAAAGCGATAGACAATCGACACCGGAATGGCGACCACGCCCAGTTGCCATTTCAAGGCAATCCAGGTGGTGCCCCAGATCAGCACGGTCAGCAAATACAACGACAGATTCATGGTGCAAGCTCCTGGAGATAACGCCGAACGCTTTTCTGTGGCGAGCGAGCTTGCTCGCGCCGGGCTGCGAAGCGGCCCCAAGAATCTGGCTGCCTGCACATTGTTGTGAGCGCTGCGCACTCAGGCGGGAGCAATCTCCCTCGCTACAGGTTTTGCGTTGGATAGGGATTGAGCGTGATGCACCCAGCGTCGGCGCGCTTGCAGATTCTTGCGCTTTTGTCTGGCGGCAGGCTGGCAGCGCGGCGTCTACGGAGTAGGATGCAAGGCGTTGAAGAGAACCGATCATGGCCGCCATCGATACCCTGCAAGTCTTTCAAGCGCTTAACCGTTCGCCGAATGCACGCCTGGTGCACAGCGCCGAGCTCGGTGACGGCTTGTCTGCAGCCTTGTGGACCAACCACCACGACGCCCAGGAATACGAAGCGCCGAGCCATCACACCCTCTCGTGCTACATCGATGGCGGTACGGGCACGTTTCGTCGCGGCCAGCCAGGCAACAAGGGCGGGCCGGACAAACTGTGCATCCTGCCGGCTGATCACCAGTCCGGTTGGGTCATCAATGGCGATATCCGTCTGGCGCACCTGTATTTCAGCCCTGAACAATTTGCCCTTGGTTGCGTCACCTTGCTTGATCGCGAGCCACGGGAAATGCAGTTGCGTGAACAGACCTTTCTCGAAGACCCGCAGCAGGCGCAGCGCTTTCGGCATTTGCTGACCCTGAACTGGGAAGAGCCCGCCGAACGCTTGCTGACCAGCAGCCTGGCGCATGAACTGATCAGCCACACCTTGCTCAGCCAGGTCGGCGCGCGTCCGGGTTTGCGTCTGAAGGGTGGGCTGGCCGCGCATCAACGCCGGCAGTTGGTCGAGTTCATCGACAGTCAGCTGGCCGAGCCGATCAGCCTCGGGCAATTGGCGGGATTGTGTGCCTTGTCGGAATACCACTTTGCGCGGATGTTCCGCGTGAGCTTCGGCCTGCCGCCGCACCAGTACCTGCTGGCGCGACGTTTGAGTCGCGCACGGGAATTGTTGCGCAACACTTCGCTACCGTTGGGAGAGATTGCGCTGGCCTGTGGGTTTGCCAGTGCGAGCCATTTCACCAACCGTTTCAAGCAGGTGTTGGGTGGAACGCCAGGCGAGTATCGGCAGGCGTTTTTGCGGTAGAAGAGCAAAAGATCGCAGCCTGCGGCAGCTCCTACACGGGAAAATGTAGGAGCTGCCGCAGGCTGCGATCTGTTGCTGTTGCCTCAGAATTCTAAGGTGCTGGACAGCGAGATCTGCCGCGAATCGCCCATCGACACAAAGAACCGGCTCGCCGCCGAGGTGTAGTAAGTGCGATCAAACAGGTTCTTCACGTTGAGCTGAAACTTGACCTTCTGCCCTTCAACCTTGGTGTCGTAGGTAGCAAACGCATCAGCCACGGTGTAGCTCGGCAGATCGAAATCATTCACCGCGTTACCCGCCCGCTCACCGACATACCGCGCCCCGGCGCCGACGCGCAATTGATCGCCGCCGATCACGCTGCCGAAGTCATACACCGCCGACAACGAGCCGGTGTTCTTCGCCACGTTTTGCAGGCGTTTGCCTTTGTAGTCCGGGTCTTCGGTAACTTCGGCGTCGGTGTAGGCGTAGCTGCCGATCATGCTCCAGTGCTCGCTCAGTTGCCCGGTCAAGTCCAGTTCCAGACCGCGCGAGCGCACCTCGCCGGCCGCACTGTAAATCGTCGTCGGGCCCTCGGCGTTGGCCACCAGCACGTTGCGTTTCTTGATGTCGAACAAGGCGATGTTACCGGTGATGCGGCCCGGCATATCCAGACGCGCACCCAGCTCCCACGACTTGGCTTCTTCCGGCGCGATGCTGCCGTCGAGCACGGTGCTGCTGCCGCTCAGCGGGGCGATGGTCGAGTTGGGTTTGAACGATTCGGTGTAGCTGCCGTAGAACGACAAGGCGTCGGTGTAGCGATACACCAGGCCGGCGCGCGGCACCCACTTCTGCCCGTTGCTGTCGGTGTTGGCCTTGAACGGCACGCCTTTGCCGGCGTACTGGTCGTACTCCTGGAAGCGCCCGCCTGCGACCAGAATCCATTGATCGGTGAGGTGAATCGAGTCCTGCATGAACACCGAATCGCTGCGCAGTTCATCGGTCTGCGCGCTGTCGGCGGCACTGACCGTGGTGCCTTCGACTTCACGGCCATACACCGGATTGACGTAGCTGAAGGTGCTCAGGCTTTTCTGGCGAATCAGGTCAGCGCGGTAGATCTTGCGGTACTCGTCATCGACGCCGAACACCAGGTCATGCTGCATGCCCAGCACATTGACTTTGCCCTCGAGACTGGCGGTGGTGAAACGGTCAGTGCTGATCGCGTTTTGCGTGCCGTCCATGCTGCGGGTCAGCGTGCCTTTTTTGGTGTCGATGGCGGTTACGCGCACCTGACTGGCGTCGTAGGTCTCGCGGTTCCAGCTGTAGCCGAAATGGGCTTTCCAGTCGTCGTTGAGTTCGTGGTCGGCTTCGAAATGATAGAGATCAGACCGCCCTTCCATGTTGTTGAACGGCTCGTCGAGACGCTCGTTGCGCGAGATGTCCAGCGGATGATTGGTGCGCGGATCGATCAAGGTGCCACGGTCGAACGGCGTGAGAAATTCGCGATGCTCGTAGGCGAACAACAGCTTGGTGCTTTCACCGAACCAGGCCAGCGACGGGGCAATCAGAGTTTCGCGGTGGGTGCCGAAATTGCGCCAGTAATCTTCGTCTTCGTGGTCGAGCACCATGCGATAGGCCAGCCCGGAATCGCCCAGTGCGCCGGTGCTGTCGAAGGTGCCGCCGCTGCCGTTCTTGCCGTCGCCGTAGGTCGAACCGCGCAGGGTCAGTGCGTTGTACGGCGTCAGTTCCGGCTTCTTGCTGACCATGTTGACCACGCCGCCGGGGTCTTGAATCCCGTAGAGCAACGAGGCCGGGCCCTTGAGCACTTCGACGCGATCCACGGTAGCGTTCATGCCACGGCCCTGCACGATCGGCATGCCGTCGCGCATGATCGAGCCGTTACGGTTGTCGCCGAAACCGCGCGTCATCACCGAGTCCTGCGTGCTGCCCAAGGTGTTGCCCTGAGTGATGCCGCTGACGTTGGCCAGTGCGTCGTCGAGATTGCGCGGCGCCTGATCGCGGATGACCTGCGCCGGGATGACGTTGACGGTCTGCGGGACTTCCTGCAGCGAGGCCGACGAGCGCATTACCGAGCTGGTTGGCGGCGGTTGGTAGCTGGTCGATTCGTCGCGCAGCGAGGTGATGGTGGTGGCGCCGAGGTTCAGTGCGCCTTCGGTCGGTTTGGGTTCCAGCGCCAGGGTGTGGCTGTCGGTGCGGCGAAAGTTCAGACCGGAACCTGTGAGCAACTTCTGCAGCGCCTGTTCCGCACTCATCTGGCCGCTGACCGCCGGCGCGGTGAGACCGTACGGCGCTTCATCGGTATAGACCACGCTTTGCCCGGTGACGCGGCTGAAGTCGCTGAGGGCTTGCGGCAGCGGTTTGGCGGCCAAGGCGAAATTGAACTGTTTTTGCGCTTGGCTGCTGACAGTTTCAGCGGCCAGGGCGATGCTCATCGGCAACAATGCCAAAGCCGAAAAACTCAACGCCGACACGCTTAACCACTGTTTGACCGAACCCGATTTTGCCCTGGACTTCATTGCTCAATGACCTGTGTAGAACCGTAACGGATGCGAATGACTCGCAGTTTCAGTCACTACACGGATGGGGTTCGGGTTTACCTCATCACAATTTGAAAATATTTTTTCAAGATCAAAAGATCGCAGCCTTCGGCAGCTCCTACAGGGGATCGCATTTCAATGTAGGAGCTGCCGCAGGCTGCGATCTTTTGACGTCGCCTCAACGCAAAATAATCAAATGCCCCAACACCTGATGCTGCTCAAACCCCAACACCCCTTGCAGAGAATTCAGAACAGCCTGCGGATCCTTGCTCGGAAAACTGCCACTGACCTTGCGCGCCGCCAACTCATCGTTGAGCACGATAATCCGCCCCGGGTAATACCGGCGCAAATCCTCGACCACCTCCGCCAATGTCGACTTGTAGTAAGTCAGCCAGCCCTGACGCCAGGCCAGTTGCGCCTCGCTGTCCACCCCATGGAGTTTTTGCGCTGTGCCGTCGGCATAAGCAACCTGCTGCCCGGCCGTGAGAATCTGTTGTTCGCCCAGATGATCCGCCTTCACGCCAACGCGTCCTGACAATACCGTGACCTGCGCGCCATGCGGCTGCAGACGCACTTCGAATTGCGTCCCGAGCACCCGCGCTTCACCTTGATCAGCCGCCACCACAAACGGATCGCCGGTGTGCGTCACGCTGAAAAAACCGCCGCCGCGACGCAGCTGCACATGGCGCTCGCCACGGCTGAAATCCACGGCAATCGCGCTGTCGGCATCGAGGGTCACTTGCGATTGGTCGGCGAGGGTCAGCGTGCGGATTTCGCCGGGCGCGGAAACATAATCGGCGCCCAGATCATCGATCCAGCGCTGCGGTTGCCAGCCCGTACCGAGGCTGACCATCAGCAGCAGACATGCGGCCAGCGCCAGTGCGGCCGACCAGCGTTTCAACTGCGTACCACGCGGTCGGTCCATTGCCTTGAGGTAACCCTGCAACGCCACGTCATCTTCAGCGGCCAGGGTTTGCGCCGGGCCCTCGCTCAATTCCCAGACAACCTGAGCCTGCGCATAGGCCTCGGCATGGGCCGGGTCGGCGCGCAGCCATTGGCTGAAAATCAGTTGATCGCCAGCACTCGGTCGATCGTGCAACAGGCTCAGCCAGGCGAAGGCAGCCTGTTCCTGAGCGGGCGTCGGGCTGACGCGGTCGATGTGAGTCACGGTGCTTTCCCTGGCGTGCGTGGCGCGGGTTCGCGCAGGCTGGCCTTGCAGGCCTCGAGGGCGCGCATCATATGTTTTTCCACGGCACTTTGGGACAGGCCCATGGCCTTGGCGATGTCTGCGTACTTGCGACCGTGGATGCGATTGAGCAAGAAGATCTGCCGAGTGCGCTCGGGCAACGCGCGCAACGCGGCTTCGACATGGCGCAGATCATTGCCCGCTTCAAGCGCGGCTTGCGGTTCGCTGCCGTGGCAGTCCGGCTCATCCGGTTGCCAGCCTTCGTTGACCCGCGTACGCGTGCCTTCGCTGCGCAAATGGTCGATGGCGATGTTGCCGGCGCAGCGCAAAAGATAGGTGCTGAGTTCTTCAACCTGCACCAGCGGCCGCCGCCAGAAACGCAGAAACAAATCTTGCACCAGATCCGCCGCTGTCGCCCGACAGCCGACGCGCCGATTCACCAGCGCTTCCATCTGCGAACGCTGGGACAGAAATACCTGGAGAAAATGCGCACGCGCCCCACGCGGTTCGTCGTCGCGGGATTCCGGAGGGACACCGATCAGCACGTCAGCACTGCGCCCATGCAGCGACCGGACTGGCCAACAGACTCAGCCCGGCCAGCGCCAACGCCAGACGCGGGCGATAAGGCAGCAGCAACACCAGGGTCAATGCGCTGAGCATCAGCACGGCGAACCAGTCGACCAAACCAAAACTCCAACCGTTCACGGTCACCGCCGCCCACAGCGACAAACATAGCAACAACCAGCCAGCGATTTTCAGCGCCTGACGACGTGCGGCCGAAGGTTTGTGGCCGAGCAATTCATCGTGATGTCGCGGCATCGACAGACACAACGCGGTGAACCCTGCGTAACACAGCAGCAGCGCCAACAGCATCAGTTTGCTCCCTGCTCAAGGGTGATCGGTCGAGTCTTTTCACGACGGGTTTTTTTCACGTTGACGGTGCTGCTGGCACGCTGCATTTTCCACGCGGCCCAGGCGAGAAACACGCCGGTGGCGAGGCAGGTCAGATCGAAACCGGCCAGCGTCCAGTCGCCCTGCATCAGGGTCGCAGCGAGATTCCACGGCGTGGTCAGCGCATTGATCACTGGCACGGTCGTAAACAGCAACGCGCCGCACGCGAGTTGCTCGACCCAGGCCTTGCGACCCGGACGCAAAAGCGCGTGCACCACGCTCAAACCCCAAGCGATAAAGAACGCATTCACTTCCCAATCCGCACGCCCGGCGAGACCTGTCGGCAGCAGACGATTGGCCAGGAAAAACACCGCCACCGCCGACACCAGCCCGGCCATGCTGGCGATGTTCAGCACCTCCACCAAGCGCAGCTCGAATGGCATCACGCCGCTTTTGGCATGTTTGAGTTGACGCTTGCCGAGCCAGATCACCAGCCCGGTGCCGATCATCGCGGTGCCGGCCAGCCCGCAGATGAAGTACAGCCAACGCAACACCGGGCCGGCGAAGTGGCCCATGTGCAAACCGTAGAACGCGCCGCCGACGGCCATGGCCATCGGCTGATCCGGCGTGCTGCCGAGCATCTGCCCGCTTACGCCGTTGAACGTCACCGCACGGCCGAAATCGTGCACCACGCGATCGCCGGCACGCGACAGCACCACTGTCGCGTTGGCGTCGCCCGGATTGTTCACCGACAGTCGCGCCGTATGGCCGCCCGACCATCGCTCGCTGGCCTTGGCCAACAGCGGTGCCATGGGCGCCAGCGCCTGCGGAATGTTGGCGCGTTCCGGGGTATTGGATGCAGGAAAAACCTCATCATAAAACTTGTTCACGTCGCTACCGTACGACGCCAAAATGCTCGCCGGCATGACCATCGACATAAAAATCACCAGGCTGCTGTAAGTGATCATCAGGTGAAACGGCAACACCAGCACGCCCACCGCGTTATGCCCGTCAAGCCACGAGCGCTGGCCTTTGCGCGGACGGAAGGTGAAGAAGTCCTTGAAGATTTTCTTGTGGGTGATGATCCCGGTAATCAGCGCGACAAACATCACCATCGCGGCGATGGTCGCCAGCCAGCGTCCCCACGGATAAGGCATCTGCAGCTGGAAGTGGAAACGGTAGAAGAACTCGCCGCCCATGCTTTCGCGGCCTTGCACTTCGGCGCCGGTCTCGGCGTCGAGGGTTTTCGATTCGAAACGTCCCCGTACGCCGGGTTGCGCGGGCGCCTGTTGCCAGCGCACGGTCAGGCCGGGGTCACGCGCATCGGGCAAGTCGATCAACCAGCGCGAAGCACCGGCCGCATGTTGCTGCAGATAATCTTGCGCCAGGCTCAGGCTTGTTTCGGCATTGATCGGCCGCGCCGGGATTTCCGGCTGCATCCAATGCGTGGTTTCGTCGTTGAAATAGGCCAGGGTGCCGGTCAGAAAAATCGCGAACAGCAGCCAGCCGAACACCAGTCCGGTCCAGGTGTGCAACCAGGCCATCGCCTGGCGAAAGCCCTCTTTCATGCAAAACCCAACCCGCGCGCGGCGCCGGAGATGGTCGCCAGAATCACGCTCGGCACCAGCAGACCGACCCACGCCGACCATGCGGTGCGGCAGGCGAAGCACCAGAGCACAGCCACCAGATAGACCAGAAACGAAACGGTCATGCCGGTCACCACGGCTTCGGCACGGCTCAATGGCAACCACATCGTCAGTGTGACACTGGCCAGCGCCGCGACCAGATAACCGCCAAACACCGCGGCCAGCACCCGTGAGGTGACGGCCAGACGATAGGACATGGGGAGTGCGGCGAGTTTGGCTTTCATGTTTCGACCCTGAAACGAAAACGTCCGGCCGACAAGCCGAACCAATAGGCGAGCAATATTAATGATAAATATTCTCATATGCAAAAGCATCTGATTGCCGGGAAGTATAACCAGCCTCTACAATGCGAACAGTTCTTGTTCTCTAACGCATGCTCTCTACCGCGTCATCACAGCGCCCGGAGTAATACCGTTGTCGTCCGCCCATTGCGTCGAATCGCTTTATCAGGCCCATCACAGCTGGCTTACCGGCTGGCTGCGGCGCAAGCTCGGCTGCCCGGACAGCGCGGCGGATCTGGCGCAAGACACTTTTATCAAGGTACTGACCGCGCGCGAGTCGCCGGTGATCATCGAACCGCGCGCCTTTCTCACCACCCTCGCCAAGCGGGTGGTGTTCAATCACTACCGCCGTCAGGACCTGGAGCGCGCCTACCTCGACACGCTCGCGCAAATGCCGGAAATGGTCGCGCCGTCGGAAGAACACAAAGCCATCATCCTGCAAACCTTGATCGAACTGGATGAGCTGCTCGATGGCTTGCCGCGTCAGGTCAAACGCGCGTTTTTGCTCGCGCAGGTCGATGGCCTGACGTATCCACAGATCGCCACTGAACTCGGCATCTCCGTGGCCACTGTCAAACGTCATCTGAACAAGGCGGCGATGCGCTGCTACTTCGCCCTATGAACCGCGCTCCGGATTTCTCCTCGCAGGTCGCCGAACAAGCGGTGCACTGGCTGATGGAAATGCAGCAAGGCGCACTGAGTCCGCGCCAGCAGATGGCGATGCAGCAATGGCTGGATGCGCACAGCGAACACCGTCGGGCGTGGGAACACATTCAGCGGGTCAACCAGCGACTGCGCGGTGTGTCTTCGCCATTGGCGCATGCGGCGTTGAACGCGCCGAAGTCCGCTAGCCGACGTCACGCACTGAAACTGCTGCTGATTCTCGGCGCGGGTTCGGCCGCCACCTGGGGCATGCGCGAACACAATCCGCTGCCGTCACTGCTTGCTGATTACCGCAGCCCGGTTGGCCAACGGCGCAAAGTGGCGTTGGGCGCGGGCGATCAATTGCATCTCAACACGGCGAGTGCGGCTGACGTGCGGATTGATCAGCGCCTGATTCGTTTGCTTGAAGGCGAAATGTCCTTGACCGCGTCGCACGCGTTTGAAGTGCGTACGGCGCAGGGAATGCTGAGAACTCAGGGAGCACGGCTCAATGTCCGGCAATTTGCCGATCGCACGCAGGTTGCACTGTTTGAAGGTCGGGTCGAGCTGACCGCCGATGGACGTGCGCCGATGTTGCTGCCGGTCGCTCGACAGCTGAGTTTTACCGCGACCGCCGTTGGTGAAGCCAAACCCTTGGACGCCAACAGTGGCGCCTGGGTCGATGGCATGTTGGTCGCGGCGCACATGCGGCTGGGCGATTTTCTCGATGAGGTGGGTCGGTATCGTCGTGGGCAGCTCAAGTGCGACAGAAACGTCGCCGACCTGTTGCTCTCCGGGACGTACCCGCTGGACGAAAGTGAGCGGATTCTCGATCTGTTGGAAATCAGTTTGCCGGTGAAGGTTAAGCGTTTTACCCGCTATTGGGTGACCGTTGAGGCGCGGGTGTAAGGAACAAGATCAAAGGATCGCAGCCTTCGGCAGCTCCTACAGGAGATATGCATTCCAGATGTAGGAGCTGCCGCAGGCTGCGATCTTTTGATCCTTGAAAAATAAATGAGCCGTTTTTCAGATCTGGCGTGACAGAGAAGGAAAGCCCCCTTGATTCCACCTTCTCAGGATCACCCACCATGCACCCCACCCGCCTCACGCCACTGGCCCGCACCCTGCGCAACCTCGTCCTCGGCGCCAGCCTGAGTTTCAGCGCCCTGCCCGCCGCAATGGCGGCCGATGCCAAGGCGTATCACATCGCGCCGTCGTCACTGGAAAACGCCCTCAACCAGTTTGGCCGTGAAGCGGGTGTGCTGATTTCTTTCGGTTCACAAGTCACCAGCGGCGTACAAAGCCGTGGTCTGGAAGGCAGCTATACGCCTGAGCAAGGTTTGAATGCGCTGCTCGAAGGCACCGGTCTGCAAGCACGCGCCGAAGGTAACAACGCGTTCAGCCTGCAACCGATCGCCGATGCCGCGCTGGAGCTGGACACCTCGAAAGTCGTCGGCGACTGGCTCGGTGAAGCCGAACAGGTCAACGTCTTCGAACATCCGGGCGCTCGCGATGTGATCCGCCGCGAAGAGTTCGAACGTCAGGGCGCGACTCAAGCGCGCGATGTGCTCAACCGCATCCCCGGCGTCAACGCCCCGGAAAACAACGGCACTGGCAGCCATGACATGGCGCTGAACTTCGGCATTCGCGGTTTGAATCCGCGCCTGGCCGCACGCTCGACCGTGTTGATGGACGGCATCCCGGTGCCGTTCGCCCCTTACGGCCAACCGCAGCTGTCGTTCGCCCCGATCAGCATGGGCAACATGGATGCTGTGGACGTGGTGCGCGGCGGCGGTGCTGTGCGCTACGGTCCGCAGAACGTCGGCGGCGTGGTCAACTTCGTGACCCGCGCGATTCCTGACGAGCCAACCGTCAAGGGCGGCTTCCAGACTGAAACCAGCCCTTCGTCGAGTCACGACGGCTTCAAGACCAGCGCCAACCTGTTGGCCGGTGGCACCAATGCCAATGGCCTCGGCGGCGCGTTGCTGTACTCCGGCACCCGTGGCGGTGACTGGCGCGAACACAGCGACACCGAAATCGACGACCTGATTCTCAAGGGCAAATATCAGCTCGACGAGGCCAACAGCTTCAACGCCATGGCCCAATATTACGAAGGCAAGGCCGACATGCCCGGCGGTCTGAACGTCGCCGATTACGATGCCGATCCGTATCAGTCGACGCGTCCGAAAGACCAGTTCTGGGGCCGTCGCACGATGTTCAACTTCGGCTATCGCTATCAGGAAGATCGCCGCGAATTCACCGCCAACACCTTCTTCACCAAAACCCTGCGTAGCGGCTATCTCGATCAGGGCTCGTTCCTCTCGCTGTCGCCGCGCGAGTATTGGGTGCGTGGTCTGGAAACCCGTTTCGCCCAGGGCTTCGACCTCGGCCCGAGCAGCCATGAAGTCGGCGTCGGTTATCGTTACATCAACGAGGCGGGCCACGAACTGCGCTATCGCACGCCGATCGCCAGCAACGAATACCCGACCACCAACAGCCGCAATGACCGCGACACCCGTGGCGGCACAGAGGCCAATGCGTTCTTCGTCGATGACCGCATCGACATCGGCAAATGGACCATCACCCCGGGCGTGCGCTACGAGATGATCGAGTCGCAGCAGACCAACAACCTGACCAACGTCAAATACAAAGGCGACTACAACACCGCGCTGCCGGCGTTGAATGTGCTTTATCACCTGACCGAAAGCTGGAACCTGTACGCCAACACCGAAGGTTCGTTCGGCAGCGTGCAGTACAGCCAGATGCCCAACCGCGTCAGCAGCGGCGAAGTGAAACCGGAAAAGGCCCGTACCTGGGAACTTGGCACCCGCTATGACAATGGCGCGTTGCGCGCGGAAATCGGCGCGTTCCTGATCAACTTCGACAATCAGTACGAAAGCAACCAGACCAACGATTCGGTGATCGCCCGTGGCGAAACCCGTCATCAGGGCATTGAGACCAGCGTCAATTACGCGCTGGATGACTTGAGCCCGGCGCTGGCCGGTTTCGATGTCTACGCGACTTACGCCTTCGTTGACGCGACCATTCGTGAAGACGGGCCGAACAAAGGTAATCGGGTGCCGTTCGCCTCGAAGCACAAAGGCACGATCGGCGTGGGTTACACCGAAGGGCCATGGAAGTTGAATCTGGACAGCAGTTTCCAGAGTGACCAGTTCGCCGACAACGCCAACACCTCACAAGAAAGCGCCGACGGCAGTACCGGCAAGATTCCGGGTTACATGCTTTTCAGTAGCCGCGCGGGTTATGACTTCGGGCCGCAGTTGGCGGATCTGAACGTGGCGGTGGGAGTGAAGAACATCTTCAACACGCAGTACTTCACGCGCTCGTTTGATGACAACAACAAGGGTAAATATGTCGGTGAGCCACGCACCGTGTATGTGCAGACATCCGTAGCGTTCTGAGTGTTGTTGGCACCTTGATTGATAGCCCGTCGAACCCGTGCCCGGTGCAATGGGCCGAGTTCGACGGCACACCTTAGGATTCAGGATTCAGGTTTGGGCCCGGGCGTCGTTTGCAGATCACCTGCAACCAGTCGGCCTTTGACGAATTGTTCATAGTCATAGGCGTAGCCGATCAGCTCGCGCTCGCTCCACATGCGACCGACGAAGATCAGCGAAAACGGCTGTCCTCCGGGGTACGCACCACTGGGCACCACCACACCGGGAATGCCGGCAATATTGATGATCGAAGAGGTCGTCGCGTCCATGAATCCCCCATATACATCACCCACGGGCTCGAACATTTGCGGGAATACCAGCGCATCGAGCTGATGCTCACGCATGACCCGGTTGATGATGCGCAAATAGTGCTCGCGAAGATCGGCAAACTCGGACAGGTCGGGAGCGATGGCCGGTGTCTGGTATGACCGCGCCAGCACGGGCAACTGCGTCACGTAGTACTCAAGCGGGCCATCGGATTCAAACAGCTTTACGCCGATTCGCTCCTGCAATTGCTCAAGCGAATGAACCTCTGCACTGGCACCCAGCTTGCGCAGATAACGATCAAGATCATACGCATGGGCATCCGATCCGCGCGCGTCATAACTGCCGTCAACCGGCGCCAGGTCAACCAGGCCGGACCCGCTGAACGGGTCGTCAATCACCACAGCGCCGAGCTTCTGAAGCTGACTTATCGCCTTGCGATACTGTGTTTTTGTTTCTGCCGGTAAAGTGGCAAACGCCTTGTTCCAGCCCGCGCCGAATAATCCGATACGCTTGCCGTTGAGTTCGCCCGGACGCAAATCGGTCGCATACCCCGTCTGCGGGATATTGCCAAAGGCCGCGGTGGTTTTAGGATCGTCCAGGGTGTAACCGGCCAATACGTCCAAAGTAATGGCCGCGTCTTGCACGGTGCGGGCGATGGGTCCGACAACATCGCGGGTTGAACCCGCTTGCGGAATCACGCCAGAATTTGGAATCAAACCGAACGTCGGTTTGATCCCGACAAGACTCTGCGCTGCTGCCGGATTTTGAATCGATCCGCCGGTTTCCTCGGCCAGCCCGACCACGGCAAAGTTCGCCGCGACAGCGGTGGCAGAGCCTGCCGAAGAGCCACCCGGCAACCACGCGCGATTGAGCGCGTTATACGTCACGCCCGCCCAGCTGTCATTGGCGTTGGCAGGGCTTCCAGAAAATACCGGCACGTTGGTTTTCGCCAGAATGATCGCGCCGGCAGCCCGCAGTCGTTGAACCACGGCAGAATCTTTTTCCGGAATCAGGTCGATGCCACCGGCTTTGGAGGAGAGAGGGGCATAACCGGCGGTGGAGGCAAATCCAGCCATGTCCATAGTGTCCTTCACGACCACAGGAACGCCCGCCATCTGCGCAAGTTTCTCTCCGGACTTGCGCCGCCGATCAATATCACGCGCTTCATCCAGCGCCTTCGAGTTCATCACGGTAAAGGCGTTGTAATAGGGATTGTATTGATCAATGCGAGACAGGAAGGCTTTTGTCAGTTGCTCCGACGTGTAGCGCCCGTCCTCGAAACCTTGTTGAATCTGCGTAATGGTCAGTTCCCTGATATCAATCGGGCAGCTTTGAACCTGGGCGCTGAACATGCCGATCGCTGCCCCGGCCAATGCCGAAAGAATAAACCGTGGAAAAGGGGCCAGAACAAACTCCATTACAATCATCCTTGATTTGTACAACTTCTCGATAAACTTGACCGAACTAGTATTTGAAACGAACTGACGCGCGGGAAAACCAAAACAATCGTGTAATCACGCTGATACAAATGCGGTGATTCGTTTATTTGATATCAACTTGAAATCATCTTGCACAAACAAAAACGGGCCTGCTTTCGCAGGCCCGTTCTCATCGGGTGGCTTATAAAATCAGCGCATCAACTGTTGATCGCTGCCTGTTCATTCTCATCAAACTCTTCCGCCAACAGCTTGTCGTTGGCCTTGCCACTGAATGGCACTACAGCGGCGCGTGGTTTACCTCGCAGTTTGCCGAAGAGGTGCTCCAAAGCATGCTCGAGTTTTTCGGCAGCGCCGTCGATCGCCTGTTCCAGCGAATCGGCTTTATGGGTCACGGAAATCGGTTGATGGCCTTTTGGCCGCGCTTCCAGTTGGCAGCGCATGTCATGCGGACCTGGTTTGTCACCGTTCTCGTCGCTCAGGTGGACTTCGACACGGGTCAGGTCTTCTTCATAACGTTCGAGCGTGCTCTCAATGGTTGTACGTACCCACTCCTCCAGTCGTTGACTACTTTGAATATGGTTATCGCTGTTGACTTGGATTTGCATAGTTCATCCCTTATTTCAGCTAGCTCGCGAGGGGCCTTGAATTGAATTTCCTGACCCCTTGGTTACAACAATCGGCCCGACCGGCGAACATTTCAACCCCTGAAAAAAGATAAATATTCATTCGCAAAAAAAGCCGGACAACCGAGCAAAGCGCTGGTAAGGTCGGGAGTTGGGTCGCCCCGTCATCCTGCAAAATTTGCTCACAATTGCCCGTCGTTCAACGGGTGCAGACTGCGAAATATCCCCGCTTCTTCGACCAGCCAATCATGTACCGCACGCACGCCCGGATGGCTCAACGCCCCTGGCGCGTACAGCAACACATAGCGTTTATGGTTAGGCACCGACAGGCCGAACGGCACAATCAGCGTGCCGCGCTCCAGTTCATCGTTAAGCAATGTGCGCCGGGCAATCGCCACGCCCATGCCGGCAATCGCCGCTTCAATGGTCAGGTGATTGCGGTTGAAGGTGTGCCCGCGCCTTACATCGGCACCTTCAAAGCCGATCGCATTCAAATAAAACTCCCACTCCGCGTATTCATAACTGCCGCGCCAGGCGGTGATGTCGTGCAGCAACGGAAAATGCACCAGATCCGCCGGCCCGTGCAGCGGCGGTCGCCCGCGCAACAGGCTCGGCGCACACACCGGGAAAATCTGCTCGTCGAGCAAGGCTGTGGATAACAATCCCGGATAACTACCGTCGTTCAGATCGATCGCCAGATCAAAGTCACCCTCGTGCAACGGCACGCTGCTGTCTTCGGCAACCAGCCGTAGCTGAATGTCCGGATAGCGCTGTTGCAAACGTGGCAGGCGCGGCGTCAGCCACTTGCTGAGAAAAGACGGAATCGAGCGCACACGCAAGATTCCGCTGATCATCCCGGCATCGAGCCGACGCAATTCCGCATCGATGCTGCCATACGCTTCATTGACGGTAATGGCCAGCCGCTGCCCTTCTGCACTCAATTCCACACCGCGCGCACGCCGATGAAACAGGCGAAATCCCAGGCGCTCCTCCAGTTGGCGAATTTGCTGGCTGACCGCGCCGGGGGTGATGTGCAGCTCTTCGGCACATCGGGTGAACGACAGATGCCGCGCGGCACAGGAAAACACCTGTAGCCAGACGTAGGTCTGCGCATGCAATTGACGACTCATTGTTTAGTCCTGCTAAAGGCTTACTTAGGAAGTTTCGTTAGTCACGTAGGACTGAGGTAGGCAGTATCGCCGACATTGCGCTTGTCCTACAAAAAATGGCAGCGATTCCCACTCCATTGCTTGTAAGGGTTTAGCATGGCTATCAGTGTTTTCGATCTATTCAAAGTCGGCATCGGCCCGTCCAGCTCCCATACCGTCGGCCCGATGCGGGCGGCTGCGACCTTCGCTCAGGCGTTGATCGACCAGTGTGTGCTCAACGATGTGCGCCGTGTAGAGATCCGCCTGTACGGCTCGTTGTCGGCCACCGGCGTCGGTCACGCCACCGACCGCGCAACCGTCATGGGCCTGATGGGCGAATGGCCGGACAGCATCGATCCGTCGACCATCGATCCACGCATTCAGCAATTGCGCGAGACAGGCCAACTGTCCCTCGCCGGGCAAAGAGAAATTGCCTTCAACTGGCAGCGCGATCTCCTGCTGCTGGACGAGAGCCTGCCCTACCACCCCAACGCCATGTCGCTGACAGCCTTTGGCGAAACGGCCGAGCTGTTCAAGCAGACGTACTACTCGGTGGGCGGCGGTTTCATCATCGAAGCGGCCGAAGCCGAGTCCGGTGTAGCGCCGGCTGGCGACGTGGTGTTGCCGTACGACTTTTCCAGCGCTGCCGAACTGCTGGCACTGTGCAAGAAGAACAACCTGCGCGTGTCCGAACTGATGATGGCCAACGAACGCGCCTGGCGCAGCGACGCCGAAATCCGCCAGGGCCTGCTGCACATCTGGTCGGTGATGCGCGAGTGCGTCGAACAGGGTTTGCGCCACGAAGGCATCCTGCCCGGCGGTCTGAATGTGCCGCGCCGTGCGGCGAAATTGCACCGCAGCCTGTTGGAAATAGGCAAGCCGAACGTGATCAGTTCAACACTGTCGGCGATGGAATGGGTCAATCTGTTCGCCCTCGCCGTCAACGAAGAGAACGCTGCCGGCGGGCGCATGGTCACCGCGCCGACCAATGGTGCAGCCGGGATCATCCCGGCGGTTCTGCACTACTACATGAAATTCAACCCGGATGCGTCTGACGATGACGTGGTCGCTTTCTTTCTCGGTGCGGCTGCGGTCGGCATTCTGTGTAAGAAAAATGCCTCGATCTCCGGCGCCGAAGTTGGCTGTCAGGGCGAAGTCGGTTCGGCGTGCGCCATGGCCGCAGCCGGCCTTGCCGATGTGCTCGGCGCGACCCCCGAGCAACTGGAAAACGCCGCAGAAATTGGCCTGGAACATAACCTCGGCCTGACCTGCGACCCGGTCGGCGGCCTGGTGCAGGTGCCGTGTATTGAACGCAATGCGATCGCCGCCGTGAAGGCGATCAACGCCACGCAAATGGCCCTGCGCGGCGACGGCAACCACTTCATTTCCCTCGACCGGGTGATCCGCACCATGCGCGATACCGGCGCCGACATGCATGACAAATACAAAGAGACTTCACGGGGTGGCCTGGCCGTGAGCTGGGTGGAGTGCTGAGGCGCATTCCCTGACCGCCCCGGCAGACCGCATTCGACGGTCTGCCAACCGTGAGCCCGAGCAAGAATAATAACGAGGCGATACCGATGACCGATGTACGTACACCTGCTGCCGAAAATCCCGCTGTAGACCGCACAAGCAAAACAGAAACGGCCCACAAGGGCTGGAGCAAGTCCGACACCACCTGGATGCTGGGCCTGTACGGCACGGCCATCGGTGCCGGTACCTTGTTCCTGCCAATCAACGCCGGTGTCGGCGGTTTCTGGCCGTTGCTGATTCTGGCGGTACTGGCCTTCCCGATGACGTTTTTTGCGCACCGGGGCCTGACCCGTTTCGTCTTGTCCGGGCGTTCCGGGAACATCACCGAAGTGGTGGAAGAACACTTCGGCGTCGGCGCCGGCAAGCTGATCACGCTGCTGTATTTCTTTGCGATCTTCCCGATCCTGCTGGTGTACAGCGTGGCGCTGACCAACACCCTGAGCAGCTTTCTCGAACACCAGCTGCACATCGCCCCGCCGCCACGGGCGATCCTCTCGCTGGCGCTGATCCTCGGTCTGATGGCGATTGTCCGTTGCGGCCAGACGGTGATCGTCAAAGCCATGAGCGTGCTGGTTTATCCGTTTGTCGCAGCCTTGTTGCTGCTTGCCCTTAGCCTGATCCCGAACTGGAACGGCGCGTTCTTCGCCAGCGCTCAGGAAGCGATGCCGATGTCGGTGTTCTTCAAAACCATGTGGCTGGCGATTCCGGTGATGGTGTTCTCGTTCAACCATTCGCCGATCATCTCGGCGTTCGCGGTTGATCAGAAGCAGCGCTACGGTGAGCAGGCCGAACGCAAGAGCAGCGGCATCCTCGCCATGGCCCACGGCATGATGGTCGTTACGGTGATGTTCTTCTGCTTCAGCTGTGTGCTGGCGTTGTCGCCGGCGGATCTGGCAGCGGCGAAGGCGCAGAACATTTCGATCCTGTCGTACCTGGCCAACCACTTCCAGACCCCGGTCATCGCTTACGCCGCGCCGTTGATTGCGCTGGTGGCGATCACCAAATCCTTCCTCGGCCACTACATCGGCGCCAGCGAAGGCTTCCAGGGCATGATCGTGAAAAGCCTGCGCAGCCGTGGCCGGGTGATGTCGGCGAGCTGGCTGAATCGCGCGACCGCCGTGTTCATGATCCTCAGCTGCTGGGCCGTGGCGACCTTCAACCCAAGCATTCTGGGGATGATCGAAACCCTCGGCGGGCCGGTGATTGCCTGCCTGTTGTTCCTGATGCCGATGTACGCCATCCGCCGTGTACCAGCCTTGCGCCAGTATTCGGGCCAGGCATCCAACGTGTTTGTGGTGTTGATCGGCCTGATTGCACTGTCAGCGATCATCTACTCGGTTCTGCCCTGAAAACGCGCCATAAAAAAAGGCGAGCCAAGCGGCTCGCCTTTTTTATGCCCGTGTTCATTGTTCGACAATTTTCCCGGCACAGCCCTTGCAAACTCCCCCTGTAGGAGCTGTCGAGTGAAACGAGGCTGCGATCTTTTGACCTTCATGACCGAAATCAAAACATTGAAGATCAAAAGATCGCAGCCTTCGGCAGCTCCTACGTGAGTAACCAGGACAGGACACGGAATGGCCGGTGATCCGGTTTGGCGAACCAACCCGATCACGGCCGGTCAACAACTGCACGTTCAATCAGGCGGTGACGCATCATGGACAACCCTTTTCAAATCATTACCGATGCCTTTGCGCCGGACTATCAGATCAACCTGAGCATTCAGGGCCTGGACGGCAGCATCATGCTGACCCTGTCCAACAGCGGCCATATCGTCGCCAAGCGCATGATCAGTGCCGAACAGCGCAACGATCCGGCGCGGCTCAAACGGCTGGTGCAAAGCATTCAATTCGGTATCGCCATCGAACAGGGCCACAGCGCCATGGCGATTCTCGAAGCGATGACCAGCGGCGACGGGCTGACCCCGCCACCGCCACGTATCAACGGCCAGCCCCGACCAGCCGCCGGGCTTTAAAGCTCGCCCTTCTCCACTTCAGGATGTTCGCTGGAACCTGTACCGAGGGTGCGCTGCGGTTTCTCGATCTTCACCGAAGGAAATTGTGACGAGGCGTAACGCACCACCAGAATCGACAACGCCAGCAGCAGAATCCCGCCGCACAGGTAGATGATGCCCATGTCCGGCGGGTTGTGGTGCGAGACGTTGGAGATCAGCAGGCGCGTCAGCGCGGTGATCGCCACGTAGATCAGGAAGCGCACTGGCATGTGATTGGTCTTGAAGTAAATCCCGACCATCGCCCCCAATTCGAGATAGATGAACAGCAACAGAATGTCATCGATCTTGATGTGGCCTTCCTCGAGCATCCCGAGAAATTCCATCACCGCCGCGTATGCCGTCACCGCACCGATGGCAAACAGCGCCAGATAGTGGAAGGTTTCGACGAACAGGTTGCCCAGGGACTCGGCCAGTTGATGCACGTTTTGCCGCAGTTTCTCGGCCCAGTTTATTTTCACGATGATGTTCCTTAGCCCGATGCGAGCGGATGATGCGTGTTGGACGTGACGGTTTTCTGCACGTAACTGTTTTCATGCAGAAAAGAGGCCACGCCATCATGGCGAGCCGCCGCCAAACCCGCGCCGTGGCGTTTGGTCGCACCACGCCCCGCTCCTGCAGGTGTGAGCCTGCCCGCGATGTCCCCAGCACGACCCCTCGCAAAGCCGAAATCCGGTCTACATTAAAAAGCCACTACCCATGGCGCAGGGATTCGCTTATCCTTTTCGCTGTATATGGATACAGTAGTCGTCAAGACAACTTAATGTGAAGGCATGTGAGGTGGTGAATGGCCGTCGAAGTGGTATACCGCAGCAGCCGAGATCTGGAGCGCTTGTTCATGGATAAAGCCGAAGCTGACCGTCATGACAAAATGCTCGAACTGGCCGAATATCTGGCCGATGTGTTGCAAAAAGCCGTTCCGTCCCTGACTGAACAGCAAGTGGAAGAAGCCGGGATCTACATGGCGAAAAACCGCGATGTGTTTGCCCGAGCGTTCAAGAGCCAGCCAGACGCATTGTCCGAGCTACTCAACGCTCCGGCCGAGGCTGCTGAACAAACTGAGGTGGTGGAAGCAGCTGAAGCGCCGGCCAAGCCTGCTAAAGCGGCAAAAGCGCCGAAGTAATCAGCGCCACATCAAAAGATCGTCCGATCGCGGCCCGAGCCTTCGGCAGCTCCTACAGGGATAAATATTCCAAATGTAGGAGCTGCCGAAGGCTGCGATCTTTTGCGTTTCAGCGATACAAAACTTTCTCCGCCAACTCATCCGCCACCCGCGCCGGCGAACGCTTCTCCGCCTGCGCATGGGCGAACACCTCGGTCAACCGCGAACTGATCTTCGACAGATGCGCGGTTATCGTTGGCAATTCCTCGCCACGATGTTTCAACGACACATAAATCAGCCCACCGGCATTGATCACATAATCCGGCGCATACAGAATTCCGCGCCTCTCCAGCTGATCGGCGACGTCCAGGTGCGTGAGCTGATTATTCGCCGACCCCGCCACCGCCGAACAACGCAGCTGCGTGACGCTATGGCTGTTCAACACGCCGCCCAGACCACACGGCGCCAGAATGTCGCAAGGCGTGCTGAGCAGCGCATCGTTGGCAATCGGGTGGGCGTTGAGCTGTTCCATCGCCAGTTGCACCTTGCCGTGGTCGATGTCGCTGACCAGCAGTTCGGCGCCCGCCGCGTGCAGCTGCTCGGCCAAGGCAAAACCGACATTGCCCAGCCCCTGAATCGCTACGCGCAGGCCTTCCAGGTTGTCGCTGCCCAAACGGGCCATGGCTGTCGCGCGGATACCGGTGAACACGCCCATCGCCGCATGCGGCGCCGGGTCGCCCGCCGAGGTGGTGCTGGTGACATGCTGGGTTTGCTGGGCGATGCAGTCCATGTCGGCCACTGAGGTACCGCTGTCGATGGCGGTGATGTAACGACCGTCGAGCTGATCGATGCAACGGCCAAAGGCTTCGAACAATGCGCCTCGATTTTCCACATGGACCGGGCGCACGATCACGGCGACGCCGCCGCCCTGCTCCAGCCCCGCCAGCGCGGCCTTGTAGCTCATGCCTTGGGCGAGGCGAATGGCGTCTTCGACGGCCGATTCGTCATTGGGGTAGGCAAGGTAACGACATCCGCCCAAGGCTGGCCCGAGGCGACTGTTGTGGATGGCAATGACCGCCTTCAACCCGGACACCGGGTCAACGCTAAGGTGCAGCGATTCCAGGCGAGTGCTTTGCATGAGCGCAAACATCGTTGGGCTCCCGAATCACTTCTTGTAGAACGCCAGTATAGGCCTGCGCCTGAAAATTGCTGGAGCGCACCGGAATAAGCGGCCTCGAAGACAGATGTTTTGCGGCATAACTCCATCGCTGCAAAATCCGCCACTGGACGAATAGCACTGACGGGGCTAAAACGAGGCATTCGAGGGAGATTTCGATGAGTCCGCGCCAACGCTTTTTCGACTGTCTGCACCGCTCACCGCCCGCGCTGTTCGAAGCCGCGCTGTGGATCGCGGCCGAGCACGATAAAGCCGTCGATCCCGCCGCACTCTTGCTCGATTTCAAAGAGCTGCAACAAAAGGTCAGCTACGGTCTGCCCATGCTACCGGTCAGCGAACTGGCGCAGCCGCTGCTGCGGCGCATGATTGAACTGGGATTCGCCCAGGACGACTTCTTGCCGCTGCGCCCGCAGGCAGCGTTGCTGCCGAAAGTCTTGCAGACACGGCGCGGTCAGCCCCTGGCGCTGGCGTTGATTGCCCTTGAGCTGGCACGCGGTCTGGAGATTCCACTGGTCGGCGTCAATTTCCCCGGGCACTTTTTATTGCGCGTACCCGGCGCGGATCACTTGCTCGATCCCTGCGGCGGTCGACGCCTGTATCCAAATGATTGTCGCGAACTGTTGCAGCGCCAATACGGGCCGAACATGAAAATCAGCGCCGAGCAACTGTTGACCGCCACGCCGGTGCAGATGCTCCAGCGCCTGTCGCGCAACTTGCGCCAGTTGCACCTGACGCATGACGACTTCATTGCCTCGCTGATCGACGCTGAACGGGTGCTCGAACTGGGCGATGCCGCTGCCGCTGATTATCTGGCGCGGGCCAGTTTGTATCAGCGGCTGGATTGCCCGAATGCGGAACGCTTTGATCTGGAGCGTGCGTTGTTGCTGAGTGATGATCCGATCCAGCGTCTGCGGCTGACCGACCGGCTCAGTCACTTGCCGCCTAATTCCGTCGTCCATTGAAAGCACAAGATCGCAGCCTTCGGCAGCTCCTACATGTGATCACCTGTAGGAGCTGCCGAAGGCTGCGATCTTTTGATCTTCAGGATTTAAAAGGCGCCGCAACACCAACCGCCGAACCACCCTCGGCAGGCGAGCGCACCTGAATAATCAGCAACGCAGCAATCACCGCCGGGATCGCGCAGAAGAAGAAAATCTGCTCCACCGGAATGTGCATCGCCAGCAACAGGCTGCCGAACAGCGGCCCGAGAATCGAACCAAAACGTCCCACGCCTAACGCCCAACCGGTGCCCGTGGCGCGCACGTGCGCCGGGTAAAAGTTACTGGCGAACGCATTCAGCGTCAGTTGCCCGCCGATGATGCAGAAACCGGCCGCGAATACGCAGGCCACCAGATAACGCGGGTTGTCGTGATTGAGCCCGAGCAGAATCGTACATAACGCTGCCCCTGCCAAAACGCCAGACAACAGCCGCACCTTGCGCTTCAAACGGTCGGCGAACCAGGCCATGCAGATCGCGCCCAAGGTACCGGCGAACAGAAACATCGACGTCACCAGGTTGGCTTCGTTGAGCTTCAGGCCACTTTCCAGCAACAACGTCGGCAACCAGCTGATCATGAAATACAGCAGAATCAGGCTGACAAAAAACGTCGCCCAGATCAGCAAGGTGGGCCGTGCGTAGCCGTTGCGGAATAACTCGACCACGGTCAGTTTGCTGCCCTGCTCGCGTTCGTTCTGCTCGACGCTCGCCAGCGGCGGTTGCCAGTCCGGCAACATCCGCGCGCTGACTTTGCGCAGGCGTGCATACGGCGGCGCGTCACGCAGCAAGCGCGGTAGAGATTCCGGCAGCATCCACCAGAGAAACGGGAACAGCAGCAATGGCGTCACGCCGCCCGCAAGGAACACCGCTTGCCAGCCGAATTGATCGATAAATCCGGCCGCGACAAAACCCCCGGCCGCCCCACCGAACGAAAAACCGCACGCTGCCAGTGTCACCATCAAAGTGCGCAGGCGTGGCGGCGAATATTCCGACATCAGTGCCATGGCGCTGGGCATCGCGCCGCCCATGCCGATGCCGCAGATGAAACGCGCGATCATCAGCGTGTTCAACGAGTCGGCAAACACCATCAGTACCGTGAGGCTGGCGTAGATCAGCACACAAGCGAGCAGAATCCGTCGCACGCCAAAACGGTCAGCCAAAGGCGTTACCACCAGAGAACCTATGGTCAGGCCGAGCAGGTTGGCGCTGAACACTGGCCCGAACGCAGATTTCTCCAGGCCCCAATCCTGCGCCAGCGCGGGCACTACGTAGCCGAGCACCTGGGCGTCATAGCCGTCGGTAACCAGCAGCAAGGCGAGCAGGATCAAGAGCATCCACTGATAACGGGACACAGGACGGGCGTCGAGTGCCGCACGGAAGCTGGCAATCTGGTTGTGCATCGCAAGGTACCTGTTTTGTTTTTATGATTTTTCGGTGCATCAACCGAGCCCCCTGTGGGAGCGGGCTTGCCCGCGATGACGGCGGTAGATTCAATACAACTGAGTCTGAACGATCGCTATCGCGGGCAAGCCCGCTCCCACAGGTTTATCAGTGATCAGTTACGGGGTGTCGGGTTGGTTGGCGGGATGGGCCTTGATGAACGCCGGATGTTCAGCTGCCAGCGCGGCAACGCGGCGAATTTTTGGGTAAGCCTCCAACGAAACGTTAAACCGCTCAGCCGCATACAACTGCGCAATCAGGTAAACATCCGCCACACACGGCCACTCGCCGAAACAGAAGCCCTCGTCGCCAATCAACTCCTCCACCGTTGCCAAGCCTTGGCCGATCCAGTGGCTGATCCACTCCACCACCTGCGGTTCGTCATGCCCCAACTGACGCAGACGATTGAGCACGCTGACGTTGTGCAGCGGATGCACGTCGCAGCCGATCACCGCCGCCACGCCGCGCACACGGGCGCGGGCCGCGAGGTCTTCCGGTAACAGCGGCACCTGTGGATAACGTTCCTCCAGGTACTCGATGATCGCCGGCGACTGGATCAACAGCTCGCCGTCGTCGGTGCGCAGGGCCGGCACCCGGCCCTGTGGATTGATCGCCAGATACGCCGCTTGCCGATGCTCGCCACCGACCGGTGCGATCAGATTGACCGGCAGTGCCTGATAGTCGAGCCCCTTCAACGCCAACGCGATCCGCACGCGGTACGACGAGGTCGATCGGTAGTAGGTATAGAGGTCCATGAGCCGCTCCTGTCAGCGCGCCGCCAACACTTTGCCACGGCACTCGCCGAAGCCGATCGAAGCAAAACCATCACGAGCACAACGTGCGCGCAGGATGATTTCGTCACCGTCCTCGAGGAATTTGTGCAATTCGCCGGAGGCCAGTTCGATCGGCTTTTTACCACCCTCGGTGATTTCCAGCAGGCTGCCGAACTGACCGTTTTCCGGGCCGGACAAAGTGCCTGAACCGAACAGATCACCGGCCTGCAACTGGCAACCGTTGACGCTGTGGTGCGCGACCATTTGCGCGACGGTCCAGTACATGTAACGGGTGTTGCTCAGGGTCAGGCGATGGGCTGGCAGGTTCTGTTCGCGCATGGCTTCGGTGAGCAGCAGCACTTCCAGTTCGATGTCGAAAGCACCGCCGTCCTGATCGCGTTTGTCGAACAGGTACGGCAGCGGCTGCGGATCACCCTCCGGACGCTTCGGTTGCGCAGTGCGGAATGGCGCCAGCGCTTCCGCTGTTACGACCCACGGCGAAACGCTGGTGATGAAACTCTTCGACAGGAACGGACCCAGCGGCTGGTATTCCCACGCCTGGATATCGCGCGCCGACCAATCGTTGAGCAGGCAGAAACCGGCGATGTGATCAGCGGCATCGCCGATGGCGATCGAGTCGCCCATCTCGTTGCCCTGACCGATCCAGATGCCCAGTTCCAGTTCGTAATCCAGTCGCGCGCACGGGCCGAAGGTCGGCTCAGTCTGACCGGCCGGCAAGGTCTGGCCTTTCGGACGACGAACGTCAGTGCCGGATGCGCGTACGGTGGAGGCGCGACCGTGATAACCGATCGGCACGTGCTTGTAGTTCGGCAGCAACGGGTTATCCGGACGGAACAGTTTGCCGACGTTTTGCGCGTGTTCGATGCCGACGTAGAAGTCGGTGTAATCACTGATGCGCGCCGGCAGATGCAGTTGGCAATCGGCGGCCAGTGGCAGCAGTTTTGCACCTTGCGCTTCGATGCTGCCACGGTGCGTGCTGCCTTCGCTGAACAGTTCCAGCAAACGCTCACGCAAAGCAACGCGAGCGTCGCGACCGAGTTCAAAAAACGCGTTCAACTGGCCGCCGTGCATGGCTTCGACGGCACTGCGCGCGGTACCGTCGAACAGTCCGGCTTCCAGCGCCACTTGCAGATCAAAGATGTGTTCGCCAATCGCCACGCCCGCGCGCGGCGCCGAACCGTCGATGCTGAACACACCGAGCGGCAAGTTCTGCAACGGGAAATCAGCGTGGCCGTTGGCCGAAGCGACCCAGCTGCGGGTAATGGAATTCTGCGTCATGGGTTATCTCCGGGTCGGGTCGAACGTGGCGGGCAGCGTGGCCCAGCAGGCGTCGTAAGTGGATTGCAGTTGCGGGCAGTCGAGGGCGAAACGGCTTGGGCGCAGCACTTGGCTGGTCTCGAACATGAAGGCCATGGTGTTGTCGATTTTCGCCGGTTTGAGCTCGGCGTTGATCGCTTTGGTGCAGGTCTCGCCATCCGGGCCGTGGGCGCTCATGCAGCTGTGCAGCGACGCGCCGCCCGGCACAAAGCCTTCAGCCTTGGCGTCGTATTCGCCCTGGATCAGGCCCATGAATTCGTTCATCAGGTTGCGGTGGAACCATGGCGGCCGGAAGGTGTTTTCAGCGACCATCCAGCGCGGCGGGAAGATCACGAAGTCGAGGTTGGCCAGGCCGTGCACGCTGGTCGGCGACGTCAGCACGGTGAAGATCGACGGATCGGGATGATCAAAACTCACCGTGCCGATGGTGTTGAAACGGCGCAGGTCGTATTTGTACGGCACGTTATTGCCGTGCCAGGCGACCACGTTCAGCGGCGAGTGATTGAGTTCGGTGGCCCACAACTGACCGAGGAATTTCTGCACCAGCGTGGTTGGCTGCTGCAGGTTTTCGTAAGCGGCGACCGGGGTCAGGAAGTCGCGCGGATTGGCCAGACCGTTGCTGCCGATCGGCCCCAGGTCCGGCAGGCGCAGCGGCGCGCCATGGTTCTCGGCGACGTAACCGCGAGCTTGCGGATCGAGCAGTTCAACGCGGAATTTCAGGCCACGCGGCAGCACGACAATTTCCAGCGGCGCCACTTCCAGCACGCCCAACTCAGTGGCAACGCGCAGACGACCGAGTTGCGGCACCAGCAGCAGTTCGCCGTCGGCGTTGAAAAACACGCGCTCCATCGAACGGTTGGCGGCGTAGTTGTAAATGCTGATGCCGGACGGTTTTTCGGCAGCGGAGTTGGCCACCATGCTCACCAGACCATCGATGAAATCAGTCGGCTCGGCCGGGATCTCCAGCGGATTCCAGCGCAGGCGATTGGGCGTCACTTCGCCCAACGGCCCACCGGCCAATTGCCGCTCCAGTTTGACGAAGGCCGGGTGATTGGCCGACGGCTGAATCCGGTACATCCAGGTACGCCGCGCTTCGCTGCGACTCATGGTGAACGCGGTGCCGGAAAACAATTCGGTGTAGAGGCCGTACGGGGCTTTTTGCGGAGAGTTCTGGCCGACGGGCAGCGCGCCGGGCAATGCTTCAGTGCTGAATTCGTTGCCGAAACCGGACTGATACGCCAGCGCCTGAGCGGTTGAATCGAGGTTCATGGAGCCTCCTGAACAGGGAGTCGGCAGTGGCCCATCGCTCTGGCTCAGAGGTTTCGGCACGCCGGGGTTGTTATTATCGTAATTCGATTACGCATAACGTAATTTGCTCGCTATCCAGCGTCAAGCTATAAAGACGCCCATTCGTATCGGAACCCGGCCGCACCATGGAAAAAACCAGCGACAGCAACGGCAAACAGAAAGTCCGCTCCGCCGAAGTCGGCACCGACATCCTCAAGGCCCTGGCCGAGTTGTCGCCGTCCACTTCGTTGTCGCGCCTGGCCGAACATGTGCAGATGCCGGCGAGCAAGGTGCATCGCTATCTGCAGGCGTTGATCGCCTCGGGTTTTGCCGAGCAGAACGCCGCCACTAACCATTACGGTCTCGGTCGCGAAGCGTTGCGCGTGGGCCTGGCCGCCCTCAACAGTATGGACGTGCTGAAAGTCGCCGCCCTGCCGTTGGCCGAACTGCGCGACGAACTGAACGAGACCTGCTTTTTGGCGGTGTGGGGCAATCAGGGCGCAACCGTGGTGCACATCGAACCGGCGGTGCGTGCCGTGACAGTGGTGACGCAGTTGGGCTCGGTGTTGCCATTGCTGAGTTCTTCGACGGGGCTGGTGTTCAGTGCGTTTTTGCCGCATCGGGAAACCGATGATCTGCGCGAGCAGGAAATCGCCGTTGCCGATCACCCGCTCAAAGACGAAAAGACTTACACAACCCTGTGCGAACAGATCCGCGAGCGCGGCCTGCATCATGTTCACGGTTTGCTGATGCCCGGCGTGGATGCGTTGTCGGCGCCGGTGTTCAACGCGGTCGGCCAAGTCGCAGCGGTCGTCACCATTGTCGGTCCGACCTCGTTGTTTCACGCCGATGAAAACGGCCCGGCGGCGCAGCGGTTGTTGGCTGCGACGCGGGCCGTGAGTTGGCGACTAGGGTATGACCCCAAAGATTTATCGAATGTATAGCCGCCGTGCTGCCGTTCAACGGGTTTTAACGCACTGTGGTTTTACTGCGGCCTGATTCGGAGTTCTCAAGTAACGACTTGAAAAAACCGATCAGCATTTCATCAGGTGCTTTCTGGCCGGAAACGTGAGTAACGAATTCAGCAACAGTCCTCGCATCCTTGAAGAGGCTGAGAAAGGATCGTTGAGCGTTGGTCACGGCTTTGACCGGCGCACCGGCGGCCGCC
>NZ_AKJD01000246.1 GCF_000282515.1 Pseudomonas sp. GM80 | reverse complement strand
CTGCCGAAGGCTGCGATCTTTGCTTTATGCCCTCATCGCTGGCAAGCCAGCTCCCACAGGTTTCTTGGTGAATTGCACAATTGCGTTAACACCCGAAACCCTGTGGGAGCTGGCTTGCCAGCGATAGCGTCCTATCGGGCGCCACCAGGGATGGCTGCTTGCGCCGTGCGCAGTTCATGCTTGTTGCCACGAAACAGTACCAACGTTGCAATCAACCCCAACACCGCCGCGCCACTGAGCCAGATCCCCGGCGCAGCCTTGTTATCCAGCACATGAATCAGGTACGTACACGCCGCCGGCGTAAACCCGCCGAACGTCGCCGTCGCCAGGCTGTAGGCCAAAGAGAACCCCGTTGTGCGCACTTCCACCGGCATGATCTCGGTCAGCGCCACCACCATCGCGCCGTTGTACGAGCCGTAAAGGAACGACAGCCACAACTCGACGATCAGCAAATGGCTGAAGCTCGGATTCGCCACCAGCCACGACAGGGCAGGGTAAGCGGTAAGAATCGCCAGAATCGTCGCCGCCAGCAGTAGGGGTTTGCGCCCGATCTTGTCAGAGACCGAGCCCATCACCGGCAACCAGAAGAAGTTCGACAGGCCGATACACACCGTCACCAGCAACGCATCGAAATCCGACAAGTGCAGTTCGGCCTTACCGAAGGTCGGGGTGTACGCGGTGATCAGATAGAAGGAAACCGTAGTCATCACCACCAGCGCCATGCCAGCGATGACGATGCCAAAGTTCTGACCGATCGAGCGGACAATTTCCCGCAAGGTAGGGCGATGTTTCCGCGCCTGGAATTCCGGGGTTTCTTCCAGCGAACGACGAATGACGAAAATCACCGGCACAATCATGCAGCCGATCAGGAATGGCACGCGCCAGCCCCAGTCACCCATTTGCTCGGGGCTCAGCCAGTGGTTGAGGCCGACACCGAGCAAACCGGCGAATACCACCGCCGCTTGCTGGCTGGCGGACTGCCAACTGACAAAGAAGCCCTTGCGGCCCGGCGTGGCGATTTCTGCCAGATACACCGACACGCCGCCCAGCTCCACGCCCGCCGAGAAACCTTGCAGCAAACGGCCGAACAGCACTAATAGTGGCGCAGCGACCCCAAGCGTGGCGTACCCCGGCACGCAGGCAATCAGTACAGTGCCGGCCGCCATCAACGCCAGCGTTATGATCAAACCCTGGCGACGACCGTGACGGTCGATGTAGGCGCCGAGGAAGATCGCCCCCAGCGGTCGCATCAGGAAACCGGCACCAAAGGTCGCCAGCGAAAGCATCAGCGAAGCGAAGGCGCTGTCGGTGGGGAAGAAGGTTTTGGCGATGGCCGTGGCGTAGAAGCCGTAGACCATGAAGTCGAACATTTCGAGGAAGTTGCCGCTGACAACGCGGAAGATCGCTTTGCCTTTGCCCGTGGTGGAGGACATGTTCAGGTACTCACTATTGGATTTTGTATAAAGATGTTGCAGATCCTTTAATTCATAATGGCCGCCGTGGTTTTACGGAGAGATGAATAATTGTTCACTGGACGGTTGCTTGGGCTTGTGATGCTGGCTGGCATATTGGCTGGCTGCGGCAATGGCGATTCCATGGAAAGCTTTGGCGGGCCAACCATGGGCAGCACGTATTCGATCAAGTACGTGCGCCACGCTGGCATGCCTGAATCAACGCAGGTTCGCAGTGAAGTGGAGGGCATCCTCGGCGAAGTCGATCGGCAGCTGTCCACCTACCGCAACGATTCGGACATCGAACGCTTCAACGCTTTGCCCGCCAATAGCTGTCAGAAGATGCCCGCATCGGTACTCGAATTGATCCGCGTCGGCGAACAACTGTCAGTGCAAAGCGAAGGTTCCTACGACCTCACTGTCGAGCCGCTGATGAATCTCTGGGGTTTCGGTCCGCAAGGTCGTGAAGAGAAAGTCCCTGATGCCGCCGTACTGGCAAAGGTGATGCCGCGGGTTGGCCATCAGCATCTGCGCATCAATGGCGATCAACTGTGTAAAGACGCCGCTGTCGAAGTCGACTTCAACAGCATCGCCGCCGGTTATGCCGTCGACACCATCGCCGCCAGGCTCGACGCGCTGGGCGTTCACGATTACCTGGCTGAAGCCACGGGCGAATTAAAGGCCAAAGGCAAAAAACTCGACGGCTCAGCTTGGCGCATTGCCTTGGAACAACCCCGCGACGATCAACAAATCGCCGAGCGCATCATCAATGTCGATGGCTATGGCGTCTCGACCTCCGGCGACTACCGCAACTATTTCCTGCAGGACGGTCGGCGTTATTCCCACACCTTCGATGCGCGTACCGGTGCGCCCGTCCTACATGACCTGGCGTCAGTCACGGTGATTCATCCTTCAGCGTTGATGGCTGATGGACTATCGACGCTGTTGCTTATTCTCGGCCCCGAAAGGGCGTGGGACTATGCCGAAAAACATGACGTTGGTGCATTCTTTGTGATTCGTGCCGATACAGGTTTTATCGTCCGCACCAACAAGGCTTTCGAGCGCCTCAGTGGCGAAAAAACTGACTGAGAACAATACGAAAGCTGGCGTTGTAGTGCAGGCAAAAGTAGCCTACGACGCGACCAAGGGTTAATGTGCGCGGCGTTGACGCTTCTATAGACTGTGTCCGGGTTCTTGATTGACCCCCAATTGTTCCTTCGCGCCGCCGTTCGGCGTGATTTAGCCGCCGGTGCTGCTGGCACCGCGGCCTGTTCTGAGGAGTACGCATGGCTGTCTACAACTACGACGTGGTGGTGCTGGGTTCCGGCCCGGCGGGAGAAGGCGCGGCAATGAACGCCGCCAAAGCAGGGCGCAAGGTCGCGATGGTCGACAGCCGTCGCCAGGTCGGCGGCAACTGCACCCACCTCGGTACCATCCCGTCCAAGGCACTGCGTCACTCGGTGCGGCAGATCATGCAGTTCAACACCAATCCTATGTTCCGGGCGATCGGCGAGCCACGCTGGTTCTCCTTCCCGGACGTGTTGAAAAGCGCCGAGAAAGTCATTTCCAAACAAGTCGCTTCGCGTACCGGCTACTACGCCCGTAACCGTGTCGACGTGTTCTTCGGTACCGGCAGCTTCGCTGACGAGCAAACCATCGAAGTGGTCTGCGCCAACGGCGTGGTCGAAAAACTGGTGGCCAAGCACATCATCATTGCCACCGGCTCGCGTCCTTATCGCCCGGCGGACATCGATTTCCACCACCCGCGTATCTACGATAGCGACACCATCCTCAGCCTCGGCCACACCCCGCGCAAACTGATCGTTTACGGCGCCGGCGTGATCGGTTGCGAATACGCGTCGATTTTCAGCGGTCTGGGTGTACTGGTTGAGCTGGTCGACAACCGTGGTCAGTTGCTGAGCTTCCTCGACTCGGAAATCTCCCAGGCGTTGAGCTACCACTTCAGCAACAACAACATCACCGTGCGCCACAACGAAGACTACGACCGCGTAGAAGGCGTGGACAACGGCGTGATTCTGCACCTGAAGTCGGGCAAGAAGATCAAGGCCGACGCCTTGCTCTGGTGCAACGGCCGTACCGGTAACACCGACCAGTTGGGCCTGGAAAACATCGGCGTCAAGGTCAACAGCCGCGGCCAGATCGAAGTCGACGAGGCTTACCGCACCTGCGTGCCGAACATCTACGGTGCCGGTGACGTGATCGGCTGGCCGAGCCTGGCCAGTGCCGCCCATGACCAGGGCCGTTCGGCCGCTGGCAGCATCGTTGATAACGGTAGCTGGCGCTTTGTGAATGACGTGCCGACCGGCATCTACACCATTCCGGAGATCAGCTCGATCGGCAAGAACGAGCAGGAACTGACCCAGGCCAAAGTGCCGTACGAAGTCGGCAAGGCGTTCTTCAAGAGCATGGCGCGTGCACAGATCGCCGGCGAGCCGCAAGGCATGCTGAAGATCCTGTTCCACCGTGAAACCCTGGAAGTGCTGGGCGTTCACTGCTTCGGTTATCAGGCGTCGGAGATCGTCCACATCGGTCAGGCGATCATGAACCAGCCGGGCGAACTGAACACCCTGAAGTACTTCGTCAACACCACGTTCAACTACCCGACCATGGCCGAAGCCTATCGGGTAGCGGCGTACGACGGCCTCAACCGGCTTTTTTGACGGGCTCCGGCCGGTGGCCTGAGCCGGCCGGGGAGACCGATTTCAGCAATTCTCGAGCGTGGCAGTGGCCAAACCGGGAAAGTCTGTAATCAGGCTGTCAACGCCGAAGTCGGCGAGTCTGCGCATCAGCGCAGGCTCGTTGACGGTCCATACCGACACATGCAGCCCCTGACGCTGCGCCTTCTGCAGGCGTTCCGGCGTACACAGCGTCCAGTTCAGCGCAAGAATCTCGCAGCCGTAACTGGCCGCGACCTTCAACGGGTCGAGCCAGGCGTATTCGGCGACCAGTCCGCGCGACACGTCCGGCACCAGATCCAGCGCTGCTTTCAAAACTTCCCGCGAGCTCGAGGTGATTGTCACCTTGTCGAGCAGGCCGTGGCGTTGGGCCATTTCACGAATCGCCAGCACCGTGGTTGCGGCGCGGGTGCGTGAAGCGCTCTTGACTTCCAATTGCCAGTGCTCGAAATCGCATTGCTCGAACAACTCTTCCAGCGTCGGAATCGGGCACGGCTTGATCCAGCCCGGGCCACCCTTGCGCGCATCGTAGGTCACCAGCTCGGCGGCGGTGTGCTCGACGACTTTGCCGCGCCGATCCGTGGTGCGTTTGAGGGTCGGGTCGTGGATGACCATCAACTCGCCGTCCTTGGACAGGTGCAGATCGAGTTCGCAACGGCGCACGCCGTGCTTGAGACATTCCTGAAAACTGCTCAGGGTGTTTTCCGGTGCTTCGCCCTTGGCGCCGCGGTGGCCGTAGATGAGGGTCACGGTTCTTCCTTAAATTAAATGCCTGATTCGTTCTGTTCGCGGGCCAGTCGTCGTTCCTGGGCCTGCTTCTGCAAGATATAGCGGGCGAGCAACTGGCGCTGGGCGTCGGTCAAGTGTTCGAACTCGGTGCCGACGTCATAACCGTCGCCCTTGCGGTCGCAATGGGTGACACGGGCGCGCAGCAGCAGGCCGAGCGCTTGCGGCATCAGCACCAGTTTCACCGACAGGTGGGCGCCGGCGGCAATCGGCGTCGGGTGCTGGAAGTCGATCCCGCCTTCGGAAATGATCACGGGTTGCGGCTCGCCAATGTGGCCGAGCACGGTCAGGGCGACCACCTGGCTGAGCAGGTCGATGCGTTTGTTCTGCGATTTGAGGAACGCGGCGATGGCCCGGTCGCGCTCGCTGATCTGCCGCAACAAGTGCTGCGACTCGAATTCGCTCAGGTGCAGTTCGCTGAGCAGGTTGAACAGTGGGGAAGCATCCTGCAACACTTCCTGGCCTGCGGCTTCGGGAGCGGACAGGGGCCGAATTTCCAGTGCGATCGTGTCCTCGATACGGTAGTATTCGCGGCGATCTTCTTCATCTAATGTCGACATGGCGAACCCATGGTAGCGGCGGTGGTCTGAGTGTAAAGCTGGTTATCGACCCCCGCCACAAGGACGTTCCTTTTCCCTCCGAACAAGCCCCGACATGTTCAGACCTCTCTTCGTATTTATCGGCACGCGTTATACCCGTGCAAAGCGTCGCAATCATTTTGTGTCATTCATTTCCCTGACTTCGATGATCGGGCTCGCCCTTGGCGTGGTCGTGATGATCGTCGTGCTGTCGGTGATGAATGGCTTCGATCATGAGATGCGCACCCGCGTGCTGGGCATGGTGCCCCACGCGACCATTGAATCCACCGAGCCGATCAACGATTGGCAAAGCCTGGCCACCAAGGTCAAGCAGAACCCGCAGGTGACGGCCGTTGCGCCGTTCACCCAGATGCAGGGTCTGCTGACCAATAACGGCCAGGTGTCCAAGGTGTTGCTCAATGCCATCGACCCTGCGCTCGAGCGCAACGTGTCGATCATCGACAACTTCATGAAGCAGGGCAAACTCGACGATTTGACGCCGGGCAGTTTTGGCATCGTCATTGGCGACAAGGCCGCGACCAAGCTGGGCGTGGGCATCGGTGACAAAGTCACCTTCGTCGCGCCGGAGGTCAGCGTGACCCCGGCCGGGATGTTCCCGCGCATGAAACGCTTTACCGTGGTCGGCATTTTCCATGTCGGCGCCGGTGAGTTGGACGGCTATCTGGGCGTCACTAACCTGCAGGATCTGGCGAAGATGCACCGCTGGAAACCGGATCAGGTACAGGGCATCCGCCTGAAGTTCGACGACCTGTTCCAGGCGCCGCGTGTGGCATGGAACATCGCTCAGCAGCTTGGCGAAGACCATTACTACGCCCGCGACTGGACCCGTACCCACGGCAATCTGTATCAAGCGATCCGCATGGAAAAAGCCATGATCGGCCTGCTGTTGCTGCTGATCGTCGCCGTTGCCGCGTTCAACATTATTTCCACGTTGGTGATGGTGGTGAATGACAAGAAGGGTGATATCGCCATTCTGCGCACCTTGGGCGCGACGCCGGGCACGATCATGCGCACGTTCATGGTGCAAGGCACGGTGATCGGCGTGGTCGGCACGGCGATTGGCGCGGTGGTCGGTATTTTCGCTGCGCTTAACGTCAGCGCCGCGATCTCGGCACTGGAAGGCCTGATCGGCCATAAATTCCTTAATGCTGACGTGTATTTCATTGATTATCTTCCGTCGCAGGTGCAGAGCCAGGATGTCGTCATGGTCTGCGCCGCGGCGTTGGTTCTGAGTTTCCTCGCCACCCTGTATCCCGCCTGGCGTGCCGCGCGCACCCAGCCGGCGGAGGCGCTACGTTATGAGTGAGTCGGGCATGAGTGAACAAGCAATCTTGAGCTGCCGCAACCTGGGCAAATCCTACGAGGAAGGCCCGGAGTCGGTCGAAGTGCTGGCCGGTCTGCAACTGGAGTTGCACCCGGGCGAGCGTGTGGCGATTGTCGGCACCTCAGGTTCGGGCAAAAGTACTTTGCTCAACCTGCTCGGTGGTCTGGACACGCCGACCAAGGGCAGCGTCTGGCTCGACGGTGAAGAACTGTCGGCGCTGAGCGAGAAGAAGCGCGGCCTGCTGCGCAACCGTGCACTTGGTTTCGTTTACCAGTTCCACCACTTGCTGCCGGAATTCACCGCGCTGGAAAACGTCTGCATGCCGCTGCTGATCGGCAAGACGCCGATCCCGGAAGCCCGTCAGCGCGCGACCGCTTTGCTGGAACGCGTCGGCCTCGGCCATCGTCTGGAGCACAAACCGTCCGAATTGTCCGGTGGTGAGCGTCAGCGTGTCGCCATCGCTCGAGCTCTGGTGAACAAGCCAGGCCTGGTGATGCTCGACGAGCCGACCGGCAACCTCGACTCCCACACCGCCCAGGGCATTCAGGATTTGATGCTGGAACTCAGCACCTCGATGCGCACCGCGTTTCTGGTGGTGACTCACGACATGAACCTGGCCCGCCAGATGGATCGCGTACTGCACCTGCAAGAAGGTCGCCTCACGCCTATCTGATTGGCTGAAACCCGACGCCGGAAACGGCGTCGGGTCTTTTATTTTTATACGGTGCCCCAGCGAATGTTCAGACCGTTATCGATCTTTATCGGCACGCGCTATACCCGCGCCAAGCGCCGCAATCGCTTTGTTTCGTTCATTTCGATGACCTCGATGATCGGCCTCGCCCTCGGCGTGCTGGCAATGATCGTGGTGTTGTCGGTGATGAACGGCTTCCAGCGCGAAATGAGCTCGCGCATCCTCGGCATGGTGCCGCACGCGACCATCGTTGGCGTCAAGCCGATCGATGACTGGCAGCCCGTCGCCGCCGCTGCGATGAAAAATCCTGAAGTGACTGCCGCTGTGCCGTTCACCGAAATGGAAGGCATGCTTTCCTACAAGGGTTTGATGCAGCCGATTCAGATCAGCGGTGTCGATCCGGCCCAGGAAGGCAAGGTATCGATCGTTGCCCAGCACATTGTGCAGGGCCGTCTTGATGCCTTGAAACCGGGTGAGTTCGGTGTGGTGATTGGTGAAATCACTGCACGACGTTTCCGCCTCAATGTCGGCGACAAGATCACCCTGATCGTCCCGGAAGTCAGCACTGCACCGGGTGGCATCACCCCGCGTATGCAGCGGCTGAACGTGGTGGGTGTGTTCAAGGTTGGCGCTGAACTGGACGGCTCGATGGGCCTGATCCACGTGGCTGATGCCGCGACCATGCAGCACTGGGAACCGAATCAGGTGCAGAGCGTGCGTCTGGCGGTGAAAGACCTGTACGCCGCGCCGAAAGTCTCCGCGGACATCGCCGCCAGTCTGGGCGCCGAGTTCAAGGCTGACGACTGGACGCACACTCAGGGCAGTCTGTTCAGCGCGATGAAAATGGAAAAAACCATGATCGGCCTGCTGTTGCTGATGATCGTCGCGGTGGCGGCGTTCAACATCATCGCGACGTTGATCATGGTGGTGAACGACAAGGGCGCGGACATCGCGATCCTGCGTACCATCGGCGCCACGCCACGGCAGATCATGGCGATCTTCATGGTGCAGGGCACAGTAATCGGCATTGTCGGCACTATTATTGGCGGCGTGCTGGGTGTGATTGCCGCGCTGAATGTCAGTCAGATCGTCGGCTGGATCGAGCGAGTCAGCGGCCAGCACATCTTCAGTTCAGACGTGTATTTCGTCAGCAATCTGCCGTCGGAATTGCAGGCGGGGGATGTGCTGTTGATCTGCTCGGCGGGTTTCATTCTGAGCTTTCTGGCGACGGTGTATCCGGCGTGGCGAGCGGCGAAGATCGAGCCGGCTCACGCCCTGAGATATTCGTAAGCCACTCCATGCTCGTTCCCACGCTCTGCGTGGGAATGCCTCAACGAACGCTCCGCGTTCGGCTTTGGAAGGGACGCGGAGCGTCCCGGGCTGCATTCCCACGCAGAGCGTGGGAATGATCAGGTTCGAGGCAACTCAATCACAAGCCGCGTCCAACCCGCCTCGGATTCGCAATGAATCTGCCCCCCATGCGCGCGGACGATCGACTGCGTAATCGCCAGCCCCAACCCCGCATGCTCACTGCTGCCTTCCTGCCGCGCCGGATCGGCTCGATAAAACCGGTCAAACAGCCTTGGCAACAACTCAGCTGAAATCCCTTCGCCACTGTTCTCTACTGAAACCCGCACAGCGCTCGATTGATCAACGATCCGCACATTCACTCCGCCGTCAGCCGGGGTAAACCGCAACGCGTTATCCAGTAAGTTCGACAAGGCTCGCCGCAACATACTGCGGTCACCGTCGATCCGCGCATGACCTTCGCGCGTCAGACTGACCCCGGCGTCCTCCGCCAGCGGTGCGAAAAACTCCAGCAACACATCTGCCTCATCCGCCAGTTCCAGCGCGTCGCGTTTGGGCATCAGCAAACCGTGGTCAGCCTTGGCCAGATACAGCATGTCATTGACCAGTTGCGCCATCCATTGCAGCTCTTCGAGATTGCTGTGCAGCGCTTCGCGGTAATCCTCGATCGGCCGTGGGCGGGTGAGGGTGACTTGCGTGTGGGTCAGCAGGTTCGACAGCGGTGTGCGCAGCTCATGGGCGATGTCGGCCGAGAACGCCGAGAGCCGCTGAAACGAGTCGTCGAGGCGGGCGAGCATGGCGTTGAAGCTGTGGGCCATTTCCGCAAGCTCGGGAGGAATTTGCGCTTCTGGCAGTCGGGCGTTGAGCGAGTGTGCGGAAATCCCGCGAGCCACCGCGCTCATGCGCCGCAATGGCTGCAAACCACTGCGGGCAGCCCATGCGCCGAGCAGCGCCGTAGCCAGTGCCGAGAGACCGACGGTCAGCCAGATCAAGTGCTGCATGCGCTGCAGAAAGTGCTGGTGATGGGTGATGTCGAGCAACAGGGTCAGTTGCGGCGAATCAGTTTTGTCCGGGTAGAGCGGGGCGTTGAGCACCCGATAATCGGTGCCGGCGCTGCTGATTGTCGACAGACCGGGTGGTGGCGGTAAATCCTTGGGGATCAGCGTCGAGCTGTCATACCAGCGTTGGCCGTCACCGCCGGTGATCCTCAGCGACAAGTCGGCCTGACGGCTGAGCTCATCGGCCAGCCGCGCGGCACTTTCCGCGGGCCGCACATTTTGCAGGGCGCGGCGCAGGCCGATCAGTTTGGCATCCAGTTGTTGCTGGTCGAGCTCGATGAAGTGCGCCTCGCTGGCGCGGTTGAACAACACGCCGGCGAACAGCGAAACCACGGCGGTGCAAGCGGCAAACAATAACGCCAGACGTGAACTCAGGGACAAGCGGCGCATCAGGCACAACGCTCTTCAAGCACGTAACCCATGCCGCGCACGGTGTGGATCAGTTTGTTGGGGAATTCGTCGTCGATCTTCAGGCGCAAGCGGCGGATCGCCACTTCGATGACATTGGTGTCGCTGTCGAAATTCATGTCCCAGACCTGCGAAGCGATCAGCGATTTCGGCAGCACTTCGCCCTGGCGACGCAAAAGCATCTCCAGCAAGGCGAATTCCTTGGCGGTCAGGTCGATGCGCTGGCCACTGCGTTCGACCCGACGGCGGATCAGGTCCAGGCGCAGATCCGCCAGTTGCAGACTGGTTTCCTGCGGTGTGGCGCTGCCGCGACGCAACAGGCTGCGCACTCGCGCCAGCAGTTCAGAGAAGGCGAAAGGTTTCACCAGATAATCGTCGGCACCCAGCTCAAGGCCATGAACCCTGTCTTCCACGGCGTCTTTGGCCGTCAGAAAAAGTACCGGCGTATCCAGCCCGGCACTGCGCACTGTTTGCAGAATCTGCCAACCGTTGCGCCCGGGCAGCATCACGTCGAGGATCAGCAGCGCATAATCACCGCTCAGTGCCAGTTGTTGACCGCTGTCGCCATCGGCCACCCATTCGGTGTTGAACCCGGCCTCGGTCAGACCCTGGTGCAAGTATTGGCCGGTTTTCGCTTGGTCTTCGACGATCAGCAGTTTCATGGGCGACTCAGTGGATTCGGGGTGCAGAAATGAAAGCGTTATACCTTGCGGGAACGCGACAAACGCCAACCTGACAAAGTTGTAATCTGCCGGTCAGGTAGATGCCAGCTCAGGCCCGCTAGAGTTTCCCACAGGCTGAACCTTATCTTGTTGGAGAACGACCATGTTTTTACGCCAATCCCTGGCCTTGTGTTTGTTGGCGCTGAGTTCGCCAGTGTGGGCCGCGCCAGCCCATACCTATGATTTCGGCCAGCCGGCGCCCGCAGCCCAAGCCACGCGCAGTGTTGAAGTGGTGCTGAATGACATGTCGTTCGATCCCAAGGCAATTGAGGTCAAGGCCGGTGAGACCGTTCGCTTTGTGCTGGTGAATAAAGGCCAGTTACTGCACGAATTCAACCTCGGTGACGCGGCGATGCATGCCAAGCATCAGCAGGAAATGTTGCAGATGCAGCAAAGCGGCATGCTCACGCCTACCGGCATGAAAGAAATGTCCCACGACATGGCCGGCATGGATCACGCAGCGATGGGCCATGGCATGAAGCATGATGATCCGAACAGCGTGCTAGTCGAGCCGGGCAAGACTGCCGAACTGACCTGGACCTTCAGCAAGGCAACGAGCCTGGAATTCGCCTGCAATATTCCCGGCCATTACCAGGCGGGCATGGTCGGCAAATTGACTGTCAGTCAGTAAGCACTCAAAGGCACGCGCAAAGGCTGGTAGAATCCGCTGATTCTTCAGTCAGGTTTCCGCCATGCATCCCGCAGCCGAACACTCGCCGCTGGGCAAATCCAGCGAATACATCGCCACGTACACGCCGTCCCTGCTGTTCCCGATTCCGCGCACCGCGAAATGGGCCGAGCTGGGCCTGACCGCCGAAACCCTGCCGTATAAAGGCGTGGATTTCTGGAACTGCTTCGAGTTGTCGTGGCTGTTGCCGTCCGGCAAACCGGTGGTGGCGATCGGCGAATTCAGCATCCCGGCGGATTCGCCGAACATCATCGAGTCGAAGTCGTTCAAGCTGTATTTGAACTCGTTGAACCAGACGCCGTTTGCCGACGTTGCGACGCTGGAAGCAACGCTGGTCAAGGACCTGTCAGCCGCTGCCGGCAAACCGGTTGGTGTGCGCGTGCGTAGCCTGAAGGATGTTGAGGCGGAAGGCGTTGTGGCTTTGCCGGGCGTGTGCATCGATGATCTGGATATCAGCGTCAGCAACTATGAGCATCCGCGCCCGGAACTGCTGCGTTGCGATGACTCGCGAACTGTCGAAGAGACGGTACACAGCCATCTGCTCAAATCAAACTGCCCGGTGACCAGTCAGCCGGACTGGGGCACGGTGGTGGTGGAGTATCGTGGTTCAGCGCTGGATCATGCGAGCTTGCTGGAATACATCGTCAGCTTCCGCCAGCATTCGGACTTCCATGAGCAGTGTGTGGAGCGGATTTTCCTTGATCTGCAGCGGCTGCTGAAACCTGAGAAGCTCACGGTGTTTGCACGCTACGTGCGTCGCGGTGGTCTGGACATCAACCCGTATCGCAGCACCGACAACGTGCAGCTGCCGAACCATCGGTTGGTGCGTCAGTAAGATCAAAAGATCGCAGCCTGCGGCAGCTCCTACATTGAACATCTGTAGGAGCTGCCGCAGGCTGCGATCTTTTGATTTTGGGAATCAGATCCCCATGCTGCCCAGCGCGTTGACGATATTGCGCAGGGTGCCGGCAATCGCCGGGTGTTCGAGTTCAAAGCGATCAACCGCCAGGTTCACGCCGTCGGCGATGCTCGCATCTTGCGTGGCGGTTTCCAGTTTTATTTCCGATTCGATCTGCGCCATCAGCGCATGCAGGTCTTCGCGTTCAGCTTCCGAAAGCGGTGGATTCTGCTCCAGCTGCTCGCGCAGGGTATCGAGCTGTTTCTGCAGTTCTTGGGCGGGCATGGTGTTTTCCTTTTATCGAGAGGCACTGGCATTGACCGCAGCCGCGCGCCAAAGGTCTATGGCTGACCTTTAGATTAATCCACTCGCGTCAAACCTGCATGATCCCGATCAGGGCTTTTCGCCTTTGAACCGGCGCAGGCTGATGTCTGCCAGGCAGGTGTCGAGCTCGCCAAGATGATCGATCACCGAGTGCACGCCGAGCCCGAACAGTTGCACGGTGGCTTTGCCGCGCAATTGCTCGCGTTGTTTTTGCGCCAGGGCGTGCCATTCACTCGGCGCCAGGCCGCACAGCGAACCGCAGGACGCCAGGCCGATGGTCCACAGCCCGGCATTCAGGCCGGCCTGGAGCAATCGCGGCTCGCCGCTGACCAGCACGCAGCCGTCCAGACGATCGACATTCAACCCCATCAATGCTTGCCAGCAAGCGTTGGGAGCAGGCCATGGATTGTTTGTTGCGGAATGTTGCGATGGCTTCACCCACGTCGGCAAGGCAGCCGATAGCGGCAGGGCGAGGGCCGAAGGCAATTCATCCATCCAGGCACACGGAATTCGCTGGCGTTGCAGGCTGTGCAGACTCTCCAATGCGCCGGGAGTGGCTTCGGCGTGTTCAGGCAAGATGCTGGTGAGCTGTCGTGTACGGGCGCCGAAATCCACCAGGCAACCGCTGAGTCCGAACAACACGGCAGTCAGGCTGGGCACGGCGAGGGGCAAGGATTCGGCCTGTGACATGGAAACGTCCCTGAAATAGCGTCAAGGCTAGGGACGGTCAGTGACAGTTGGATGACAGGCCTGCGGGAAACGTCCTACAGACGAAATTCAGGTGGACTGCCCAAAACGCCGTTTGCGCTTATACTGTCGCCCTTGAACCGTGGGCCCCGTCGCCTGCGACAGTACAAATCCAAGGAGTTTTTCTATGCGCTGGAGCAATTCGCTCGCTCAGCTAAGTGTATGTGCCGGCTTGTTGCTGGCTCCGTTCGCCACTCAGGCCGCAACGGAAGAAGACCCTTGGGAAAGCGTCAACCGTCCGATCTTCCAGTTCAACGACTTCGTCGACACCTACGCCCTGAAACCGCTGGCGCAGGGCTATGAGTTCGTGACGCCGCAGTTCCTCGAAGACGGCATCCACAACATGTTCCGCAACGTCGGTGATGTCACCAACCTGGCCAACAACATTCTGCAGGCCAAACCGGCTGCGGCTGGCGTCGACACTGCACGCCTGATCTTCAACACCACGTTCGGCCTGCTCGGCTTCTTCGACGTCGGCACCCAAATGGGCCTGAACCGCAGCGACGAAGACTTTGGCCAGACCCTCGGCTACTGGGGCGTCGGCAGCGGTCCATACGTGATGCTGCCACTGATGGGGCCAAGCACCCTGCGTGACGCGCCTTCCAAGTATGTCGACAGCTACACCGGTATGTACCGCTACATCAACGATGTGCCGGTGCGTAACTCGATCTTCGGCCTGAACATCGTCGACACCCGCGCCAGCCTGCTGTCGAGCGAGAAGCTGATCAGCGGCGACAAATACACCTTCATCCGCAACGCTTACTTGCAGAACCGCGAGTTCAAAGTGAAGGATGGCCAGGTCGAAGACGATTTTTAATCTCGACCGGTAAAAGGAAGGCGACCTCAGGGTCGCCTTTTTTGTGTGCAGCTATTTCATCTCCAGGATGGTCAGGCCGAGCTTCTGGCCGCCGCCATCCTGTGACCGGACCCAGACCACTTCGGTCTCGGCTTCAAGCCCGCTGAGCGCCGCGTGATCGGAGTCGATCCGCACACTCAAGCGATCACCGACCGCGAACTGGCGTGGCGCTTCGACCTGCATGCCGCTGCTGGAGAGATCGATGCACACCGCTGAAACCTCATCCCCTTGATGAATCAACACGACATCGGCATCGACCCGCATGCGGATGAAATCGCGCTTTTCGCTGTAGTCCCGACCGGTTTGACTCATGGCGTCGTCCTTCCATTGGGTTACGGTTTGAGCTGTTCTTATAACTCTCGGTGATTTGACAAGTAAAGTCGTCAAGCGACCATCGGCGCAAGCTTGAAACACCCCGCGGATGGGAGTACCGTCTGCGCCTTAGAAGGGCACCTCTGGTGCAACCGCGTTCACGGCCAATGCTCGAAAGCGGTGCAGCAGAGAGGCTAGAAAGCGAATCCAGTAGTCTGCGCAGGGCCAAATGCCTCGCCAACTACGCCAACCTAATTCTGGCGCCGTTTGCCCACATGCCAAAAACCAGTGCCACGCTGCTGATAATCGATGATGACGAAGTAGTGCGCGCGAGCCTCGCGGCCTATTTGGAAGACAGTGGTTTCAGCGTCCTGCAGGCCAGCAACGGCCAACAGGGTCTTCAGGTATTCGAGCAAGAACAGCCCGACTTGGTCATCTGCGATCTGCGCATGCCGCAGATGGGCGGTCTCGAACTCATCCGTCAGGTCACCGAGCTGTCACCGCAAACGCCGGTGATCGTGGTTTCGGGTGCCGGCGTGATGAACGACGCGGTCGAGGCCCTGCGCCTCGGCGCGGCGGATTACCTGATCAAGCCCCTCGAAGATCTGGCCGTGCTCGAGCACTCCGTGCGCCGGGCCCTGGATCGTGCGCGCCTGCTGCTGGAAAACCAGCGCTACCGCGAGAAGCTGGAAAAGGCCAACCGCGAGCTTGAGGCCAGCCTGAACCTGCTCCAGGAAGACCAGAACGCCGGTCGCCAGGTGCAGATGAACATGCTGCCGGAAAGCCCGTGGAGCATCGACGAGTTCAAGTTTGCCCACCAGATCATCCCGTCGTTGTACCTGTCGGGTGATTTTGTCGACTATTTCCGGGTCGACGAGCGCCGGGTTGCGTTCTACCTGGCAGATGTATCCGGTCATGGCGCCTCTTCAGCCTTCGTCACGGTGCTGCTGAAGTTCATGACCACGCGCTTGCTGTTCGAATCCAAGCGCAACGGCACCTTGCCGGAATTCAAGCCTTCGGAAGTCCTTGGTCATATCAACCGGGGGCTGATCAGTTGTAAGCTGGGTAAACACGTCACAATGGTCGGTGGAGTCATCGACGAGGAGACCGGTTTGTTGACCTATAGCATCGGCGGCCATCTGCCGTTGCCTGTGTTGTACACGCCTGACAGTGTTCGTTATCTGGAAGGACGCGGTCTGCCGGTGGGCCTCTTCAATGAAGCCACCTACGAAGACCACGTGCTTGAGCTGCCGCCGACGTTCAGCCTGACGCTGATGTCCGATGGCATTCTGGATCTTTTGCCAGAACCTACGCTCAAAGAAAAAGAAGCCGCTTTGCCTCAACGGGTGAAGTCGGCGGGCGGCAGCCTGGATGGTCTGCGGCAAGTGTTCGGATTGGCCACGCTAGGGGAGATGCCGGATGATATCGCCCTGTTGGTGTTGAGCAGGAATCTTTAATGAGTACCGGTAGAATCCAGTTCGCCGAGCAGGACGGCACCTTCGTCCTGAAGTTCGTCGGTGAAGTTCGCCTGACCCTGTGTTCGGCGTTGGATGCGACTATTGAGAAAATCTTCACCGCGCTGAATTTCAACGCGATCGTGATCGATTTGACCGAAACCCGCAGCATCGACAGCACGACGTTGGGCCTGTTGGCCAAGCTGTCGATCCTGTCGCGGCAGAAGGTCGGCCTGCTGCCGACTGTCGTCACCACCCACGAAGACATCACCCGTCTGTTGCAATCGATGGGGTTCGAGCAGGTGTTCAACATCGTCAACCACCCGGTGCCGTGCCCGGAGTGCCTGGACGACCTGCCGGATCAGGACCAGTCGGAAGAAGTGGTGCGGATCAAGGTGCTTGAAGCGCACAAGATCCTCATGGGCCTGAACGATTCCAATCGTGAAGCGTTCCATGACCTGGTCAATGCCCTCGAAAGACACTGATCTCATGAGGTGTTGTCCCGGCCGGCCTCATCGCGGGCAAGCCCGCTCCCACAATGATCGCGTGAAATCTGAAACTCAGGTTCTCCACATACCCTGTGGGAGCGGGCTTGCCCGCGATAGCGTCGAGTCGGTCGATACATTTATCAGTGCAGGCAAAATGAAAAAGGGCGAACCCGTGCGGGTTCGCCCTTTTTGCATTTCAATAACTCAAATCACAGCTTGGCCTGCAACAGCGCCTCAAGCTTCTCCTGGTCGCGAGCAAACTGACGGATGCCCTCGGCCAGTTTCTCGGTGGCCATCGCGTCTTCGTTGGACAACCAGCGGAATTGCGCTTCATTGAGGCTCTGACGGGCTTCACCGGCGTGACCTGGGGCCAGTTTGCGCTCCAGTTTGCCGGTGTCCGCTGCCAACTTGTCGATCAGGTCCGGGCTGATGGTCAGGCGGTCGCAGCCGGCCAGTTGCTCGATCTGGTTGAGGTTACGGAAGCTGGCGCCCATGACCACGGTCTTGTAGTCATTGGCCTTGTAGTAGTTGTAGATGCGTGTCACCGACTGTACGCCCGGATCATCGGCGCCGGTGTAGTCGTTGCCGTTGGCCTTTTTGTACCAGTCGTAGATGCGGCCCACGAACGGCGAAATCAGGAATACGCCGGCGTCGGCGCAGGCAGCGGCCTGGGCGAAGGAGAACAGCAGGGTCAGGTTAGTCTGGATGCCTTCCTTCTCCAGCACTTCGGCGGCGCGGATGCCTTCCCAGGTCGAGGCGATCTTGATCAGTACGCGGTCGCGGCCAATGCCGGCCTTGTCGTACAGCTCGATCAGGCGATGCGCGCGTTTGAGCACGGCATCTTTATCAAACGACAGGCGCGCATCCACTTCGGTGGAGATGCGGCCCGGGATCACCTTGAGGATTTCCTGGCCGACGGCGACGCCAAAACGGTCGCTGGCCAGGCCGACATCGCCCTTGCAGTCGCTGACGCAGGCATTCAGCAGCTCGGCGTACGCCGGAATGGCCGCCGCCTTGAGCAGCAGGGAAGGGTTGGTGGTGGCGTCGACCGGCTTGACCCGGGCGATCGCTTCGAAGTCGCCAGTATCGGCAACAACGGTGGTGAACTGTTTGAGTTGTTCCAGCTTGGAAGTCATGGGCGTGCTCTGTCCTATGGGTCTGATGACATTACCCGAGCGCTGACAGCCACTCAAGGGTACATATGTGTATCGATGGCCCCTGTGGCAACAACCTGAGGACGATTGTTTGAAAGGTGGGGCGCGCTATCGATGAATACGATGCCAAAACAGCCAACAGGTTCAAAGCAACCGACCTGTGAACAGGTCGGCTGCACAGGCCTACTCGGCCTTCAACAAGGCTTCGATCGACATTCGCGCCGGTTTCGGCTGACCGTCCGAGGTCAGCAAGCCAAAGTTTTTCTCTCGCTCGTTACTGCCGGAGTCGCTGTTCTTCCATTCATAGATGGAGGTCAGCGGGATCTTGAGTTTTTTAACGTCGCCGATGAACGCGTTGATCTTGCTCGCCTGTCCTTCGGCTCCGCCGTTGGAAGGTAGCGCCGAGATCCCCCATTCACTGATCACGCCCGGTAAATGAAAGTTTTGCTGGATAAACGCCTGCGCGTTGCTGATCTGCGTGGCGGTCATGCCGTAGGGATGATAGGACACGGCGCTCAGGCATTTCGGGTATTCACTGACGATGCGGTTTAGCGCCACGGTTGAGGCCGAGCCTGCGGTCGGGGGCCGGGCGAAACCGTAACCGACCACCGGTGTTGCTGGCGGTTTGCCTTGCAACGACTTGCACACGGCGCTCATGAACGGCACGAAGGTCGTGTCGAAATTTCGTGTCGGCCAGTAGGTCTCAAGATCCGGTTCGTTCCACAGTTCAATCGCCACCAATTGCGAACCGTAGGAGGTTTCCAGTCCTGTTACGGCTTTGGCAAATGCCTCGCCAGCGCCCGCCAGCTCAGCGGTGTTGTCCGCTGAGGCCGTCAACGGCTTGATCGCGCGCACGGTCAACAGCACCGGCAGACCGGCCGATCCAGCCGCCGCAAACGCATCACTGACCTGTTTCTGATAAGCCTTGGCCGTCAGGCTGTCGCTCCACACGCCGAAGCGTACAAAACCAAAACCTGCCGATTTGATTTGCGCGGCGTCGGCGGCAGAGAAGTTTTGAATCTTCACCTGAACGCCGATGTTCTTGGCCGGAAGGTTGGGAAACGTTTCGCTCGCATGAACCTGAGTGGTAGCGCCCGCGATCATCAGCGCCAGCGCGCCGATTTTTTTGAGATGTTTGATTTTCATGTCTGCTCTCCCGAAGAGAAGTGACAACTACGAAGAATGATCTCGTTGCTCAATTTTCGAGTGAGGTGATGGCACTTAGTGCACGAATGTTATTTTTTGTCGGAAAACAAAGATCTGAAAATCACAGTTATTTTTAGTCCGCTAATTGTGGTTGGGGCGCTTTTAAACGCTGTGGTACTTAATGCTCCAGTACTAACAGGGCGAATCTATTTCTGAGTGCAGGAAGATCTTGAGGGTTCATTCAAATGCCCTCGGGATGTTGGCCGTTTGACATTACACAGGAAAGTAAAACCTTGTTCAGAAAGATCCTCGTTGTGTGCGTGGGCAATATTTGCCGAAGTCCTACGGCCGAACTGTTGCTACGCAACGCGCTGGGCTCCTCGGCGATCACGGTGACCTCCGCAGGCCTTGCCGCACGGGTGGGTGAGGGTGTCGAGCCTTCGGCCCGGCAGGTGCTCGAAGACCATGGGCACTGTGCCAAAGCCTTCAAGGCACGGCAACTGACATCGGACATCGTCAATGACTCAGACCTGATTCTGGTCATGGAAAAACAGCATGTAAATCAAGTACTGAAGATCGCCTCTCATGCGCGAGGCAAAGTGTTTCTGCTCGGCAAGTGGCAGAGCGAGCGCGAAATACAAGACCCGTATCGTCAAGGCAAGGCCGCTTTTATTCATGCTCATGCATTGATTGAAGATGCTGTTAGTTCATGGGCGCAGCGCCTCGGGCATTGATCAATATTCTTCAGAACAGTGAATGGTAAGAACAGACTTATGCAGTTACCGTCAGTAATCGGCACCCGCGACAATGATCAAGACAGTATTGATCTGCTCGGCATCTTCGGCAGTCTGATTGACCAGAAGTGGTTGATCGGCGCCCTGACCGGCGCCTTCATGGTCACCGGCGTGGCCTATGCGGTTTTGGCAACGCCGGTGTATCTGGCAAACGCGCTGGTGCAGGTGGAGCCGAAAAAGAACGACATGCTCGGTTTTTCCGACCTCAACAGCATGCTCGGCGGGCAGTCGCCGTCGGTGACCGAAATCGGCATCATCAAATCCCGCGCCGTCATCGGTAAAACCGTCGACGACCTGCGCCTGGACATCGACGTTACGCCCAACACCTTCCCGGTCATCGGTGGCTTTCTCGCCCGGCGTTATCGCGGTGAAACCGACACCAGCGTCGCCGCGCCGCGTTTCGGCCTGAGCAGCTATGCCTGGGGCGGTGAGCGTCTGGAGTTCGCCCGGCTCAATCTGCCCAAAGAACTGCTCGGCAAGAAACTCACCTTGGTCGCTGGCGAGCAACACCGCTTTCAGTTGTTTGATGACAACGACAATTTGCTGGCCGACGGCGTCGCCGGTGAAGCGTTCGCGCAGGACGGCGTAGAAGGGCAAATCAGCCAGTTGTTGGCCAACCCCGGCACGCGTTTCGAAGTGGTGCGCAACCCACGGATCGTGACCATTCAGGGCTATCAGGACGCGCTGGATATTTCCGAGCAGGGCAAGGAATCGGGGATTATCAAGCTGGCGCTCGCCAGCAGCGACGCCGCAGAAGCGGTGAAGATTCTCAACAAGATCGCGTCGCTGTACGTCGATCAGAACGTGCGCCGCACTTCGGCCGAAGCCGCGCAGAGCCTGGCCTTCCTGCAAAGCCAATTGCCGCAGGTCAAGCGTGATCTGGCCAAGGCCAGCGACGCGCTCAATACCTACCAGACCCACGGCAAGACCGTGAATATCTCGCTGGAAACGCAATCGGTGCTCGGTCAGTCGGTGGCGCTGGAAACGCGGATCTCCGAGCTGAAAATGCAGCAGGCGGAGATGGATCGCAAGTTCACCAAACAGCACCCGGCCTATCGTGCATTGATGAGCCAACTCGGTGAACTGGTGCAGCAGCAGAAGTCGCTCGAAGGCAAGGTCGGTGACTTACCAGCCACGCAGCAAGAGTTGCTTAACCTGACCCGCGATGTCGAAGTCGCTTCGCAGATCTACACGCAACTGCTGAACAAATCCCAAGAGCTGGACATCATCCGCGCCGGTGCGGTCGGCAACGTGCGCCTGATCGACACCGCGGACGTCGACCTGACCAGCCCGGTCAAACCGAAAAAAGCCCTGATCGTGCTGATCGCGACATTCTTCGGTGCCTTTGTCGGCGTGGCTCTGGTGCTGCTGCGCAAATCCCTGAGCCGAGGCCTGGAAGGCCCGGAGGCCATCGAGCAACTCGGTTTGCCGGTGTACGCGTCGATTCCTTACAGCGCGTTGCAGCAGGAAGAGGACAACAAAAAGGGGCGTGCCCGCGACGGCGTGGATAAGCCGGCTTACCTGCTGGCGCTGCGCAACCCGACCGATCTGTCGATCGAATCGATCCGCAGCCTGCGCACCTGCCTGCATTTCGCCGGGCTCGATTCGACCAACAACCGCATCATGATTTCCGGGCCGAGCCCGCAGGTCGGCAAGACTTTTGTTTCGTCCAACCTCGCGGCGGTCATGGCGCTGAGCGGCCAGCGCGTGGTGCTGATCGACGCCGACATGCGTAAAGGGCATCTGCACAAAACCCTCAACACGCCGATCACCAACGGTTTGTCCGACCTGCTGGTCAAGCGCTGCAGCATCGACCAGGCGATCAACAAAGTCGAAGTCGACAACCTGCACTTCATCAGTCGCGGGCAGGTGCCGCCCAATCCTTCCGAGCTGTTGATGCACGCCAACTTCCGCGACTTGCTCGCCGAGCTGAGCGAACGCTACGACCTGGTGATCATCGATACGCCGCCGCTGCTGGCGGTGACCGACGCAGCGATTGTCGGCCGTGAAGCGGGCATCAGCCTGATCGTCACGCGCTTCGGGGTGAACCCGGCCAAGGAGATCGAACTGACCATCCGCCGCTTCGCGCAGAACGGCATCGAATTGAAAGGCGCGGTGTTCAACGGCGTCGAGAAGCGTGCCGCGAGCTACTACGGCAACGGTGGCTACGGCTACAGCTACGAATACGCGTCCGACAAATCCTGACTGTCAGCGACTGTTTTTTCCTGTTTGAAGTGGGTGATTTGTGAAAAAAATACTGCACGTGGCAGAGACGATCAAAGGTGGCGTCGCGACCGTGATCCGCACGATCTCGGATTCCCCCGAAGGCGATGCGGCGAACTACGAGCTGGTGTATCTGGTGCCGGAAGATCAGGCAAAAGAACTACACGGCATTCAAGCGCAACAGATCCGCACGTTCCCGCGCACCGGGCGCAATGTGTCGTCGTTGCTGCGTTTCGCCTGGCGTCTGGGGCAAGTGCTGTTCAAGGAGAAACCCGATGTGGTGCATTTGCACAGCACCTTTTCCGGAGTGATCGGCCGTTGCGTGTGTGTGCTGTTGCGACCGTGGCGCAAGCCGAAAATCGTCTACTGTCCGCACGCGTTTTCGTTCCTGATGGAAAGCTCGCCGACCAAGCAGAAAGTCTATGCGTGGATCGAGCGAGTGCTGCAGAAAGTCACCGACGTGATCATTTGCGTCAGCCAGTACGAACTCGACAAAGCCGCGCGGTTTGGCATCGAGCGCAAACGGATGAAGCTGATCTACAACGGCATTCATCACAAGGATGACGCGCCGAAAGCCGCGAGCCCCGAGCCGATTCATCTGCTGTTTGTCGGCCGTCTCGATTACCAGAAAGGCTTCGACGTGCTGCTCAAGGCCTTCGCCAAGGTGCAGCGCAATGACCTGAAACTGACGGTGGTCGGCAGCGCGGTCAACGAGGATTCGGTCGAGTGCCCGCCGATGGATTCGGTCGAATACCTGCCATGGGTCACGCCGAGCGAAGTGCAGGCGTTGTACCAGAAAGCCGATGCGCTGATTGTGCCGAGTCGCTGGGAAGGTTTCGCCATGGTGCCGCTGGAAGGCATGGCCATGGGGCTGCCGGTGATCGCGAGCAATTGCACCTCGCTGCCGGAACTGGTTACGCACGGCGTCTCGGGCTATGTCTTCCCGTCCGGTGATCACCAGGCGCTGGCCGATGTGCTGGCGCAAATCCAGAAGCCGCGGTTGCTCGACCTCGGCTCCGAAGGGCGCAGCATCGTCCGCGAGCGCTTCAGCGCCGCGTTGATGATCCGCCAGACCTATGACGTGTATTGCGCTCCCACTTATTAAGTAGAACTCAGCTTATGAACGTAACGATTTTGCATGGCTACAGTGCGTCCAACTCCGGTGACGGCTTGCTCGTCGATCTGGCCATTGCCCTGGTGCAGCGCAACTTTGGTGACGACACCGCGATCAGCGTGGTCGCCTCCGATCCGGATTCTTTCAGCTACTTGCCGCACCCGCGCTTCGACGCCCCGGTGATGGCGGCCAAGGGCTTGGGCCGGGTCAAGCAGGCAGTGTTTCTTAACCAGTCCTATGCCGGGCTGGCGGATCTGTTGAAGAAAACCGATCTTATTGTTGGCGTCGGTGGCGGCTACATGCGTTCGAAAAGCGCTTTCGAGCACATCAAACTCAAGCTCGGCCACGCCAAGCAACTGGAAACCGCGATCCTCAGCAAGGTGCCGTCGGTATACCTGCCGCAAAGCATCGGGCCATTCCACGGCGAGAGCAGCAAGATCGTCGAGCATTACGCCAGCGCCGACGCGGTGTTCGTGCGCGACAACCGTTCTTCGGCGATCTTCGACGCTCATGAAAATGTCTACCGCGCGCCAGACCTGGCCGTGCAGTCGCTGGCGAGCAAAATCCTTCAGCAGCCTAAGTTCACTCGCTGCGCGGCATCGCCAGCCACGGTCTGCGTGGTGCTGCGCAAGCCACCGGAGTGGAGCAAAGACAAGAAAGTCGCCTACGTCGCCAACTTGAAGTTGCTGCTGCAGCGCCTGAAGGAAAAAAGCCAAGTAGTGTGCGCCGTGCAAAGCGCGGTGCGTGGCAATGATGACGGTGCGTTCTATCGCGAACTGGGCATTACCGAAGACTTGCTGTCGTTGAAAGCCACGATCGCCAAGTATCAACCGGACCTGGTGATTTCCGTGCGCTTGCACGGCGCCATCGAATCGCTGCTTTCGGGCGTGCCGGCGTACCACATCAGCTACGAGCGCAAAGGCTTTGGCGCCTATCAGGACATGGGCGTCGAGGACTGGGTGATCAATGGCGGCGACATCAATGTCGACACCATTATCGACACGGTCTACGCGCCGAATGCGCTGTCGAATTTCGGCAAGCGCCTGACCGATACCTGCCGTGAAATCGAAGCGAAAACCGTGGCCATGGACGACATCATCAAAGGTATCGTTCGATGATATTCAGGCTGTTGCTTCGCGGCGGAGCCTTGGGCGCGAAGTTTTTGCTGGTGTTGGCGATCACCCGCTATCTGGGCTACGACGCCCTGGGTTTTTACGGCGTGGTGATGGCGGCTTCGTTCATTGCCTCAAAGTTCTACAGCGTGGGCTTCAGCTCTGAAATCAATCGGCTGATCAGTGTCGGCGGCAGTTCGCGAAAGGTTGTCGATAAGGTGCTGCTGTTGTATGTGTCCGTGGGGCTGGCGTTGTCGCTGGTGACGGTGTTGATCTACTCGCTGTTCCAGCAGGTCGAGGCGACAGCGGCGGTGGTGCTTTGCGTGACGCTGGTATTGCTCACCGAACACCTGTCGTTCGAAATCAATTCGTTTGTGTTTTCGGCACAGAAAGCTACAGCCGGCGCCGTGTTGTTTTTCATCAAGACCGGTCTCTGGGCGCTGTTGGCCGTGGGCGGGATGATGCTCGGCTGGATTTCCGGTGTGGCCAGCGTGCTTTGGCTCTGGGTGATTGCCAATGTGCTGGTGATCGTCGCCGGTTACCTGATCGTGGTGAGGGTGCATAAGGGGCGGACGACGGGCACACTGGCCGCCGGCACGGTGTGGAAGGCCGGTTTGCCGTTTTATCTCGGCACCGGGCTGATCGCGCTGAGTCAATATGCCGAACGGTTTCTGATCATCGACCTGGAACCCTACGCCAGCCTCGGTAAATACGTCTACGCGTGGTCGGCGGCCAATACCTTGCAAGCGTTGTCGTACGCGGTAGTAGCCGTGGTCGGCATTCCGGTGCTGGCCAAGCGTTTCCAGGCGGATCAACAGTCATTCACGGTCAAGCAGTTGTTCGTCAACAAGTGGGTCATGCGCTCGCTGGTGGTGTCGGCAGCCGTGGCAGTGGCGATCTATCTGTTCTTCAACGTGGTGCTCGATTACGTCGCCACCAGCGTGCCGCGTCCGGACAATGCGATCCTTGGCGTGCTGATCCTTTCCTTCGCTCTGCGGGCGATCGGCGACATCGTCTGGGGCGGCCTGATTGCCTCGAAAAACAGCCGGGTTTCGCTCGCCAGTGCGGCGATCTGTCTGTTGGTGTCGGTGCCGGTCAGCTATGTGTTGATCAAGCACTATTCGATCTACGGCGCGGCGTGGGGCAACGTCTTCGCAATCGTTGTGCAGCTCAGTGTGATTGCTTTGTTGACCCGTGTGACGACAGCGAAAAAGGCTGCGTTGTCATGGGCCTGAAATTGCCGCGCATCGAGTTTCGCGGCAAGAAACTCGACTCTTCGCTGTCGTTCCTGATCCTCTTCACCGGGCTGTTTCTGTCGGTGGCCATGCCGCTGTTGATCCCCCGCGATCCAGGCCCGGATGCGATGACGTTGTGGTCGTCTTACGCGCGGGCCGACAACTGCAACTTCTGGAACCCGTTCTCGCCTGATCGCTCCTCTTACGAGTGTTCGGCGTTCCTGCTGCGGCCCACCGGGATCAACCTGACCAATGCCTGGGCCTACGGCATGTTCTGCAATTTTTTCCTCACGGCGATTCCGGTGGTGGTGTTTCGGCGCATGCCGTTGGCGATCTTCGGCACGCTGTGTCTGTGGGGGATCGTGCGCTCGTTCTTTTTGGAAAACCTGACCAAGGAAATCATCGTGTCGGTCGCGGTGCTGAGCATTTTGCTCAGCTCGCTGACGCGCAAATATCGCGGCGGGTTCTTCTTATCGGCAGTGATCTACGGCGTGCTGATCCGGCCGTACTGGATTCTGTTTTCGCTGTCGTGGGTGGGCGTCTGCGTGATGAAGAAGTACGTCTCGCGCACGACCTTTTTCCTCATGCTGTTCCTGTTCTATCTGGCGGTGGCCACGGCGATCCAGCTGGCGCTGGGCTTCCCGGTGTCGTCGATTCGCGCCAGTAACAACGAACTGCGTACGGCGGGCGAGGAGGGCTCGAAATCGTTGATCGTGTCGTGGCTCAGCGGCAGCGACTTCGTCTCGCAGGCGCTGGACTCGATGATCATTTTCTTCCGGCTGTCGTTCCCGGTGGAGCTGATTCTGTTGTCCGGCCCGGGCCAGGTGATCTTCGTGTCGTTGATGATCATGACCGCGTTGCTGCTGTTCAAGGTCATTACCTCGACCGATTACAAAGGCGCGCCGATCCAGACCAAACCCAAGGAACTGATCGCGATCCCGATGGCGTTTCTGCTGGTGCAGGGACTGTTCGAACCGGACTTCGGCTCTTTCGCCCGGCACTTTTCGATGGTGGTGCCGGTGTTGTTCGTCGGCCTCGGTTTGATGCTGCGGGCGAACAAACCGGTGCAGGTTGAATCAAGAATTCTGAATTGAGGCAGGTGCTTTATGTCGAGCAAGAAAAAGTCCCTGGAGATCGAAACCCTGCGCGGCCTGGCGTGCCTGCTGCTGGTGCTCTATCACGTCATCGGGCCGTTGGGCGGCGGGTTGAAGATCGACATCGGTTCGCCGTTCCGGGTGATTGCCGATTCGATGGTGTACGTGCGCATGCCGCTGTTCACCTTCATCTCCGGGTACATCTATTCGATCTACAAAATTCGCGGCAATGACTTTTCCGCGTTCTTCAGCGGCAAGGTACGACGCTTGATCGTGCCGCTGTTTTGCGTCGGTGTGCCGTTTTCGGTGCTGCAGGCGGTGGGGCCGGGGGTCAACAAGGACGTCGGCGTGATCGACGCGTTGTTATCGTTCTGGGTGCCGATCAACCACTTCTGGTTCCTGCAGGCGGTGTTCATCATTTTCATGTTCGTCGGGCTGCTGGAGTGGCGCGGGATGCTGCGTTCGGCGACGCGCTTGTATGGCTTGTTCGTGTTTGCGGCGCTGTTGTTTCTGCTGCCGCCGTTCAAGTTCGATGCGTTCGGGATCAATGGCGCGATTTACCTGCTGCCGTTTTTTGTCGCGGGAATGATTGGCCAGGAAAACGTCGACCGGTTGAAGCAGACGTTCAAGGTGATCGGGCCGTTGGTTTTTGTGCTGATCTCGTTGACGTTGCTGTACGTGGCGGCGATTGATCGCGAGTTGATTGTTGATCGTCGTAGTCTGATTGGGCTGACCGTGGGCTGTGTGTCGTGCATCGCATTGCTGTCGAGTGATATGCGCTCGAAAGCGCTGACTTGGCTGGGCGGGTATTCCTATGCGATTTTCCTGTTCCACGTGCTGTTCGCGGCGACCTCGCGCTTTGTGCTGGGACGTTTGGGGGTGAAGGATGAGAGCCTGCTGGTGTTGGGCGGGTTGAGCTTCGGGTTGTTGGGACCGGTGGTGTTGTCGATGATTTTCAGCCGGTTCAATTTCACCTCGGTGCTGTTCCTTGGCGAACGCGCGGCGAAGAAGAAACCGGTGGTGCCTATCGTACCGGTGGTGCAGACCCAATCATCTCTGTAGTCAAACAATCCCTGTGGGAGCTGGCTTGCCAGCGATGGCGTTTTGTCAGGCAATGCATCTGTGTCTGACCGGACCCCATCGCTGGCAGGCCAGCTCCCACAGGTTTATCAGGTGTGAATGAATTTAGCGGATGACCACAATACCTGTGGGAGCGAGCCTGCTCGCGAAGTGGCCCTTACGGGCTGAAGGAGATTTTGCATGTTGGCAGTGGATGACGCGCAACCCGTTGCAGCGTCGGTAGTTGAGGTGGGCGATGCGCGTGAGCGTTTTGCGCAGTGGCGTGAAGGTAAGGCGGGTAAGGTGTTGTCGGTCTCGGTGATTGGCGACAGCTACAGCGCCGGGCAGGATTTCTATCTGAACAAACTGGTGCAGCGCGTGGCCGGGGAGGTCGGTTTTGCCGGGCCCGGTTATGTCGGGTTCAATCACGGCGCAGCGCTGGGCGGTACGCATTTCAAATACACCCGCAGCAGTGAGAAGTATTTTGCCGGTGGCTGGAAAGTTTCCGATCTGGGGCAGGCGAGCCCGGACAGTCGCACGGTGACAGGCCGTCCCGGCGCTTGGTTGCAGGTGGATGCCAGTCCTTCGCCGCGCATCGATACAGCGGTTACCCAGGCGAAATTGCTTTACCTGGGCAATGGCGAACCCAGCGAAATCCGCTATCGCTGGTCACCCGCACAAGACTGGCAGCCCCTTAAAATTGAAGGTTCAGGCGTTCAGGAGGTAGCGCTCACGGGGCTCTCCGCTGCGAAAGACTGGTCGTTCAAACTGGAAGTGGTGAAGGGCGCGCCCACGTTGTTCGGCCTATGGATGAGCAACGATCAGAACGGTGTACGCGTGTCGAAACTGGCAGCCTCCGGTGCGGCCTCGGCAGACTTTTATCACAAGGATCCGCAGTGGCAGACTCAGTGGAAAGCCGCCGTGTCGAAGATCCCCGCCGATGTGTACCTGATCATGCTCGGTGGCAACGATCAGGGTTTCGGCGTGAAACCTGCGCAGTACTTGCAGAATGTTCAGGGGTTGGTGGGCATGCTGCGCGAGATTCAACCGCAGGCGAGCATCAACCTGATCATGCGTCAGGACACCACGCGCTCCAGCGCTTACCCGATGTCGGCGTATGCGCAGGTGCTGGCGCCTTGGGCGCGTGAGCAGCGTCTGGGGTACACCAATCTGCAATGCGCCTTCGGTCCCGATGTGAAGCGGTATGCCGCTGCAATGATCGGCCCGGACAAGATTCATCCCGTGCCGGCCACGGGCGGCAAGGTCATTGCCGATTACTTCTACGCCTGGATCACCGGCACCCACATACGCTGCAATAACTAGCCTCTGTAGGAGCTGCCGAAGGCTGCGATCTTTTGATCTTGTCTTTTAAAAACAGGATCAAAAGATTGCAGCCTTCGGCAGCTCCTACAGGGGACAGTTCAGGCGTCGGTGAACGTGTCGATCTGATCGAGCAGTTCCGTGAGCTTTTGCGGCATCAAGCGTGTATCGCAACGGGTTTCCACGTTGATGATGATCGCCGGGTCGTTGCAGCAGATGCGCACGCGAAAACGCCAGTCGCTGAAGATCACTTTCAGCCCATCGCCGTCATCGATTTCCAGGGCTTGCTCTGCGTAAATTGCCTTCAAATGCGCGAGCAGGGGGTAGGGGTCGCGCATCGGCCGGCGGATATCTCCCGATGCGGGAAACACACCGATGCGCTCCACCAGCAAAATCGTGCCCAACCAGGATTCGTTGGCGCTGGGCAACGGCTGGTGGCGCGACAACCAATTGATCACCCCGAGGTTGCCCACCTCGCGTTCAATCTCTACGGAATGTTGTGCAATGTTCATGGTGGCCTCGTGGAGTAAGGAGCGGAGCCGTCTCAGCGGCCCTTGAGATAGACGTTTTCGTAGCAGAAGTTGGTCGCCTGCAAGTAACCCTCGGCGTCTCCGCAATCGAAGCGCATGCCTTTGAACTTGTAAGCCAGCACGCAACCGTTCTGCGCCTGTTTCATCAGCGCGTCGGTGATCTGGATTTCGCCGCCCTTGCCCGGTTGGGTGTCGGCGATCAGGTCGAAAATGTCCGGCGTGAGGATGTAGCGACCGATGATCGCCAGGTTCGATGGCGCATCTTGTGGGGCCGGTTTTTCCACCATGTTGTTGACCCGGTAGATGCCGTCAGAGATCAGCTCGCCAGCGATGACGCCGTACTTGTGAGTCTGGTCGGCCGGGACTTCCTGGATGGCGACGATCGAGCAGCGGAATTTCTTGTACAGCTGGATCATCTGCGTCAGGACGCCGTCACCTTCCAGGTTCAGGCACAGGTCATCGGCCAGCACCACGGCAAACGGCTCATCGCCGATCAACGGGCGGCCGCTGAGAATCGCGTGGCCCAGGCCCTTCATTTCCACCTGGCGGGTGTAGGAGAAGGTGCAGGTGTCGATCAGCTCGCGGGTGCCGGCGAGGAATTTCTCTTTCTCGGTGCCTCGGATCTGGTGTTCGAGTTCGTAGCTGATGTCGAAATGGTCTTCCAGCGCGCGCTTGCCGCGGCCAGTGACGATGGCCATGTGTTGCAGGCCGGCGTCCCGCGCTTCTTCAACGGCGTATTCGATCAACGGCTTGTTGACGATCGGCAACATTTCTTTGGGCATGGCTTTGGTCGCCGGCAAGAAACGCGTGCCATAGCCGGCAGCGGGGAACAAACATTTACGAATCATAAAAGTATCCTGGACAGTCATGGAACACAGGCAACGAATGCGCGCACTCATTAAGTGCGTGCAAGTTTCAATGGGTATTGAACGACTGCTTTAATACCTGACTCAGGTTGTTAATGGCAATGAACAGTGGTGGTTAAACCTGACAATGTTATGAGATGTCGGCAAGTGTGTTATTAGTTATTTTTAGTCGGTATCTGTTGATAGTGATGAGTGCACTAGCGGTGCTAATAAGTAGCGGCGAATACAGTGTGACTTGCAAAAATATTTTTCGCCAGTCATTGAACTGAATTTGTTTTCTGTTGTTGTCGCCTTGTTTGTGTGGAGTGCAACACACCTTCAGCAATTGAGGCTTGACACGCTATTTGTCACTCATCCAAAGACGGACCTCGCCATGAAGATTCTGGTAACGGGTGGCGCCGGCTATATCGGCTCGCACACCACACTTGCACTGCTTGAAGCAGGTTATGAAGTTGTCGTACTGGATAATCTTTGCAACAGCAGCGAAGCGGCATTGCATGCCGTTGAAACCATCTGCGGCAAGAGTGCCTGGATGATCCGCGGCGATGTCTGCGACCGGGCACTGCTCGACCGGATTTTTCGCGAGCACAGCATCGAGGCGGTGCTGCATTTTGCCGGCCTGAAGGCGGTGGGCGAAAGCGTGCGCAAGCCGCTTGAGTACTACGAGACCAACGTCAGCGGCAGCATCACGCTGTGCCAGGCGATGGCGGCGGCGGGGGTGTTTCGCCTGGTATTCAGTTCATCGGCCACCGTCTATGGCGAGCCTGAGCAAATGCCGATCCGCGAGGATTTCCCCACGGGTACGCCGACCAACCCTTACGGCCAGTCCAAGCTGATTGTAGAAAACGTCTTGCGCGATCTGAGTCAGGCCGAGCCGCGCTGGAGCATCGCCTTGTTGCGTTATTTCAACCCGATCGGCGCCCACGACAGCGGCCACATGGGCGAAGACCCCAACGGTATCCCCAACAATCTGGTGCCTTACATCAGCCAGGTGGCCGTGGGCAGCCTGCAAGAGCTGTCGATCTTCGGCAACGACTACCCCACGGTCGATGGCACCGGTGTGCGCGATTACATCCACGTGGTCGATCTGGCGGACGGCCATTTGAAGGCCTTGCAGTCGATCGCCGGACGCACCGGCATTCACACCTGGAACCTCGGCACCGGCGATGGCTACAGCGTGTTGCAAGTGCTGCACGCCTTCGAGCAGGCGTGTGGCCAACCGGTGCCGTATCGCATGATGCCGCGCCGCTCCGGTGATATCGCCGAGAGCTGGGCCGATGCCTCCAAGGCTGCCAAAGAGCTGGGCTGGAAGGCCACGCGCAGTTTGCAGGATATGGTCACCGACACCTGGCGCTGGCAATCCAGCCATCCCAATGGTTACTTGCGATGATGGCCATTTAGTCCAATGTTATTTTCAGTCAGGTTGTTAGATAACGTCGGGAAATTACACTGGCAATGCCTTTTGCAAGTCCGTAGATATAAACCTGCCGTTCGACTTTTATCAGTTGGGTAAGACTGTGAAAGAACAACGGATCATGTTCGCGCTTTTTGCGGACTTGAACGCTACCACCGCTAACACAGATCGGTTTTTTAACAGATCGAATGTTAGAAAGGAGTTGTTATGAAAAAAGTGATGGCAGTTGCCCTGTTGACGATGTTGAGCAACTGGGCTGCCGCCGCTGAAGCACCGCTTACTGCGGTGACCAATGTAGGTGGCAATGTGGCGGCTTCTCAAGCGCCGGCAGCCAGTACTGCAATGGTCGCCAGTGCAGTCGCGGCGTCTAACAGCGGTGGCAGTGCCAACGGCGGTACCACCGGTACAACGGGTACCACCGGTACAACCGGCACGCATAACTAACAGGAAGTTCTGTTAGTGCAGTACAGGGTCGCCCGACGCAAGTCGGGTGACTTTGTTTTTGGATTCGCCCTTGAATAGCGTAGTGCCATTATGACTCGTAGTGTTTATCTTTTAATGTTGGCAAGTCTCGCTTTGCAAGGTTGCATGTTTTCCCCCGGTCAATACCTCAGCACCGGCAGCATCACGCGCCAGGGCGCCAGTGAAAGCAGCCGGGTCGAACTGATCCCGATCACCCCCAAGCTGATCGCCATGAACCGCGCCACACAAAAGCGTGAGTCGTTGCCGGCGGAGCTGTTGGTGACACCTGCCGAGTACCGCATCGGCAACAACGATGTCCTGTACATCACGGTGTGGGATCACCCCGAGCTGACCGCGCCATCGGGCGCGCAACAACAGATCGATGCCAACGGCCGACTGGTGCGTTCCGATGGCACGCTGTACTACCCGTTCATCAAGGAAGTCCAGGCCGCCGGCCGGACGATCCAGCAACTGCGTTCGGACATCGAACAGCGACTGTCGGCGTTCATCGCCGAGCCACAAGTGGACGTCGCCGTGTTGCGTTTCGCCAGCCAGAAAGTGGTGGTCACCGGCGCCGTGGCCAAGGCCGGCCCGCAAGCGATTTCCACCAATCCGCTGAGCGTGGTCGAAGCGCTCGGTTCGGCTGGTATCGATACCAACAACGCCGATTTGTCCGGGCTGTTGCTGACGCGCAACGGGCGCACTTATCCGCTGAATCTTGATTCGCTCAATCAACAGGATTCCGAGTTGCAGGGCGTCTACCTCAAGGGTGGCGACCAACTCTATCTGCCGTACAACGACAACAAGCGCATCTACGTGATGGGCGAGGTCAACCAGCCGCGCGCGCTGAGCTTCAAGACCGCGACCATGAACCTCACCGATGTCCTCGGTTCGGTCGGTGGCTTGAGCCAGACCACCTCCAACGGCAACGCGGTGTACGTCATTCGTGGCGTGGAAAACCTTGATGTCGAGCCGGCCAAGATTTATCAGCTGGAAGCCGAATCGCCGACCGCCATGGCGCTGGCCTCGCACTTTGAAGTCCGCCCGCAGGACGTGGTGTATGTCGGGCCTGCCAACGTGACTCGCTGGAACCGCCTGATCAGTCAATTGGTGCCGTCGGCATCGATTGTCGGCACGGGTGCTTCCGCTGCGAAGAACTGGAGCGAATACAGTAACAACAGCAAATAAGGTCGCCGACTTTGAACATTCTGAAAGTTGGCCTGTGCCTGATGGCGGCCTCGTTGCTGTGTGGTTGCAACCCGTTGATGAGCGCGTCCTTGAACAACCTCAAGGCCGCAGTCGTCGGCCCGGATGAAGTGGACGTAAGTGCAGCCGAAGTGGCCGGAGTCAATTACCCGCAACTGAAACTGACCACGCCGTCCGGCTCCGGGGTGCTGGCGCTGGTGCGTGAGCGCGAAGACCTGCAGTTCTGGGTCGCGTCCGGCAAACAAGTGCTGTTGCTGCGCAATGGTCTGGCTGTACGCAGTATCGGCCTGGGCCTGGAGGGCGATCTCGACGGCACGCGCCTGGCCGATGACTCGCCGTTCAAACAGGGTCTGCAGCACGTCGCGGACGGCTTCACCACGCGACGCTGGATCGACCTCTACAAGGGCCAGGAAGTCGGGGTGATCGTCAACAGCCGCTTCTCTCGCCGCTCGGAACAGACCCTGCAGATTCTCGACAAGGAATACACCGTGCTGCGTGTCGATGAGCAGATTGACGCCCCGGCCATTGGCCTGAGCGCGACCAATCGTTACTGGGTCGACCCGCGTGACGGTTTCATTTTGCAGAGCGAGCAGCAGCTGACCTCGCAGTTGCGCGTCAAGGTTGTGCAACTGACCCCAGATCGCAGGCACCTGCCGTGATGCGCCTGAAAATGTTATCGGCGGGCCTGATGCTGGTCGCGAGTGTCAGCCAGGCGGCCGTCACCGTGTCGGGCGATGTCGCCAATCCCGGGCCGGTCACCTTGCCACCCGGCGGGCGCTTGCTCGATGTGATCAGCGAAGCAGTACCGAATGCCGAAGGTTACTGGCTGGCGGGCGCTCTGTTGCGCCAGTCGCTGATCGAGGAGCAGACGCGACTCAAGGTCGGCGTGCTGTTTGATCTCGACGTGTTGCAGCGCATGGCGATGCTGTTCGACCGGCCGAGTCGTGCGGCGTTGGCGCAGCGTCTTGCCGCAGAAGTGCGGCAGATGCCGGTCACCGGACGGCAGGTTGCCGACCTTGATCCGGTGGCGCTGGAAGTGGGTTTCGCGCGCAACATTCGTCTCGACGATGGCGATCGTCTGATCTACCCGACGCGGGTTGATGAGGTGCAAGTTCTCGGTGCCGTCGCCGAGCCGTGCCACTTGCCGTATCAGCCGTTACAAGAGGCCCGCGACTACCTGCAAGGCTGTTCGATCCTGAGCGATGCCGAGGCCGATTACCTGTGGCTGATCCAGCCCAACGGCGCCTCGCAGCGTGTCGGCATTGCCCACTGGAATCGCGAGAGCGGGCACTTTCCCGTGGCCGGCAGCAAGATTCTGGTGCCGGTGAAAAATGATGATCTTGATCCGCCTCTACCTGAACTGAATCAGCAGTTGGCCGAATTTATTGCCACGCAGCTGGCCGAGGTGGTTCGTTGAAGTTACGTTTTGCAGCTGTGTTGTTATTGCCTTGTGGACTGGTTCACGCCGAACCGCGCATTACCCAGAATGACTTCGGTGGCACCGGGCTGTTGCAGACGCCAACGGCGCGCATGGCCCCGGCCGGCGAGTTGAGTGTCAATGCCAACCGCACCGAACCGTACAGTCGCTACAGCGTGTCGTTGCAGCCGCTGGACTGGCTCGAAGGCTCGTTTCGCTACACCGCGATCACCAACCGGCCTTACGGCTCGGAGGCCCTGAGCGGTAGTCAAAGCTATAAGGATAAGGCGGTCGACGTCAAAGTCCGGCTGTGGCAGGAAAGCCACTGGCTGCCCGACGTGGCGCTGGGCTTCCGAGATATCGGTGGTACCGGTTTGTTCTCCAGTGAGTTTTTCGTCGCCAACAAGCGCTACGACAATCTCGACTTCAGTGCCGGGATCGCCTGGGGTTATCTGGGTAATCGCGGCGACATCGACAACCCGTTGGGCTATGTCAGTGATCGCTTCGATACCCGGCCCGCGCTCGAAGGCACCGGTGACGTCAACTCGGGTTCGTACTTTCGTGGCCGGCCTTCGTTCTTCGGCGGCGTGAGTTACCAGACGCCTTGGGATCGTCTCAGCCTGAAACTCGAATACGAAGGCAACGATTACAAGCACGAGCCGAAGGACAACATCATCAAACAGGACTCGCCGATCAACCTCGGTGCGGTGTTCAAAGTGGCGGATTCGGTCGACGTCAGCGCTGCGTGGGAGCGTGGAAATACGGCGATGTTCGGCATTACCTTCCACACCAATTTCGCCACCCGCAAGGCCCCGGCCAAGACCTACGACCCGACACCCGAACCGCTGCCGGCGAAGATGCCGACCACCTCGATGGCGCAGGTCGATTGGGCCAACGTGTCGCAGCGCTTGCAGCAGAATGCCGGCTACAAAGTCGAGCGCATTACTCAGCGTGATTCCGAACTGATCGTCTATGGCGAACAGCAGCGTTACTTCCATTCGCCCAAGGCGGTCGGCCGCGCGAGCCGAATTCTCGACAACAGTGTCAGCGATGACATCGACTGGTTCACCGTGGTCAATAAGCGCTACGACTTGCCTCTGGAAGAAACCAGCGTGCCGCGTCAGACCTTCCGTGAAGTGATCAATAACGAGGAGCCGTTGCAGTCGCTGCACCGCACCACCGAGATCAACCCGGCGATGCCGCACAACGAGAAAACCCTCTACACCGAAGCGCCGCAGCATTTCAGTTATGGCGTGGGGCTGGGCTTCAAGCAGAACGTTGGCGGCCCGGATGGTTTGCTCTATCAGTTCACTGCCGATGCCGATGCCGAGTACCGTTTCAATCGCAACACCTGGTGGAACGGTTTGCTCAGTGCCAACCTGGTGAACAACTTCGACAAATTCAGCTACGACGCGCCGAGCGGTTTGCCGCGTGTGCGCACGGATCTGCGTCAGTACCTGACCACGTCCAATACGACCATGCCGTTGTTTCAGGTGAGCCACGCCGAGCAGTTGGATAAAGACTTGTATGGCATGGTGTATGGCGGGTATCTGGAATCGATGTTTGCCGGTGTGGGCGGGGAGGTGTTGTTCCGTCCGACCGGTGAACGCTGGTCGGTGGGCGCGGACATCAACTGGGTGCGTCAGCGTGATTTCGATCAAGGGTTTGCGCTGCGCGATTACTCGGTGGTGACCGGGCATATCACCGGGTATACGGACCTGCCGTTCGACACATTGGCGGCTGTCAGCGTGGGCCGGTATCTGGCTGGGGATTGGGGCGGCACGCTGGATATCTCGCGAGAGTTTTTCAACGGTGTGCGCTTTGGCGCGTGGGCAACGATCACTACGGCGAGCAGCGCCGAGTATGGCGAGGGTAGTTTCGACAAGGGTCTCTACCTGTCGATTCCGTTCGACGAAATGATGAGCATGTCGACCATGCGCCGCGCCAACCTGGTCTGGGCACCGCTGACCCGTGACGGCGGCGCGCGACTCAGCCGCAGCTTCCAGCTGCACTCGATGACCGACAGCCGGGAAGGGGACATGTTCTACCGTAATTTCGACAAGATCACCGAGTAACCACCATCACCCAAACCTGCAGGAGCAAAGCTTGCTCGCGAAGGCACCGGCACATCCAACATCAATGTCGCCTGACCCACCGCCATCGCTGGCAAGCCAGCTCCCACATTGGTTATTTGTCACACCACAAATCCCGAACCCACCCCAAACCCCCTGTAGGAGTGAGCCTGCTCGCGATAGCGTCCGAGCAGTCGACATCCCTTTTGCCTGACCCACTGCCATCGCGAGCAGGCTCAATCCCACATTGGCTATTTGTCACACCACAAATCCCGAACCCACCCCAAATCCCTTGTAGGAGTGAGCCTGCTCGCGATAGCGTCCGAGCAGTCGACATCCCTGTTGCCTGACCCACCGCCATCGCGAGCAGGCTCACTCCTACAGTGGTTATGCGGTGAAGCCAGAATCAACACCACGCCCAAATCCCTGTGGGAGCTGGCTTGCCAGCGATGAGGCCGGCGCATCCAGCATCAATGTCGCCTGACCCACCGCCATCGCTGGCAAGCCAGCTCCCACCGGTTTGTGCGTCGAGCCCAAATCCCAGGCACAAAAAAGGGGACTTTCGTCCCCATGCGGTGTGCAGTGTTGAGCCTCAGTAAATGTCCTTCGACAACAACGTAAACGGCGTCTTCACTAGGATCTTCAGATCCAGCCACAACGACCAGCTGTTGATGTACTGCAGGTCAATCTCCACACGCTTTTGCATCTTGTCGATTGTGTCGGTTTCACCGCGGCAACCGCTGATCTGCGCCAGCCCGGTGATCCCCGGTTTAATCCGGTGACGCGCCATGTAGGCAAGGATTTTTCCCGAGTAGAAATGGTTGTGCGCGACCGCGTGCGGACGCGGTCCCACGAGGGCCATATGCCCTTGCAGCACGTTGAACAGTTGCGGCAATTCGTCCAGCGATGTGCGGCGAATGAAGCGTCCAACGGCAGTAATGCGCGAGTCGTTGCGGCTCGCCTGCTTCACATCGCGGTCGTCGTGCATGCTCATCGAGCGGAATTTCCAGACCTTGATCACCTTGCCGTTCCAGCCATGGCGATCCTGCTTGAACAGCACCGGACCCGGCGAGTTGAGCTTCACCGCCAGAGCGATGATCAACAGGATCGGGCTCAACGCGATGATCGCCAGCAAGGCCACGGTTTTCTCCACCAGGCTTTTGCTCAAAGCCGCCGTCGGGCGACTGGTCAGCGGGCTCTCGTTCAAGTAGATCGCCGGCAGGCCGTCCACGACTTTCACCGAGTGATTGAGCAGCGTCAAACTGTTCAGGTCAGGCACCCAGACCACATCGACGTTGGCACCCAGCAAATCGACGTACATCGCTTCGATCTTCGCTGCTTCGCACAGCGGCAGGGTGATGTACAAGCGGCGGATATCATGGGCCTCGATCAGTTCCAGCAACTGTTCCTGAGCACCAATAACACGCGGTGCATCGGCGTCCAGCGAAGACACATCGCCATTGCTGACCAAACCGACCAGTGGCAGATTCTCCAGTTGACTGAGCTTCTTCGCCAAGCCCAGCGCCAGCTCGCCTGTCCCCACAATCAGGGTCTTGTGCTCACTTTTACGCGAACGCTGATAGAACTTCGAAAACGCATGCAGCGGCGCATACAGCAGCGCCTGACCGAGGAAGCCGTACACCGCCCAACTGAGAATCACCTGCCGCGAAAACAGCTCATCGGCCTGGCAGACAAACGCAATACACGCCAGCGCCGCCATGGTCATCGACCAACCCATGAACAGTCGACCGAGACCGGTCAGATAGTTATCGCGTTTGCGATAAACACCGCTAAACGTATAAGCCGGCACCGAGGCCAATACTGCCAGTGTTGCGCACATACGGTAGTAGAACGCGACGGTCCCGGTGTGCTGTTCCGCGAGGATGAACAGCAGCGTTACAACAAAGCCCTGTGCCAGCGCCCATTGGCCCCAAAAGGTCAGTCCCTTGAGGCCCGTGCTTCGATTGATACTAAGAGAAAGTTCCATACGATATCCCCAAAAGACGTCCATTCAGGTTTCAACAGTTGAAAGCCGAGTTGTCAGGCAGACGGATTGTTTTTGTTGTTGTAAGTGTCCGGAGGTAACAACATCGAGAGGTCGAACTGTCGTCAGTCAATAGACTAAGTTATTGCCTGAAATGGTGTCTGACGAGTTCTAACAAGATGGCACAATGCCAACTTTCTAATAATTAAATAGAACAGTGTTAGAAAAGGTCGTAGAGCAGGGGGTGAATAAATGATGTTGATTTTGTTACTGTTGAAAGGGTCGAGGCAGGGAGTTTGAATCTGATCAGGGAGGGTGTAACCAAACAGAGTGCTCTTGTTGTTTTTGTAATCGCACTTTTTCTGTTTGTGGTGTTCGCAGGTATCGACCGGGGTTACGCGACGATTTCCTGGATCAGGCAATAACCGCGATTGCGCACGGCACGAAACAGCCGCTCACCCTTACTGGCGCTCTTGAATTTGTCCTGCAGGCGACTCAGGCACATTTCCAGGCCGCGATATTGTTCCGGCTCTCGACCGATGCTCAGGATCAGTTCATCGCGGCTGACAACCCGCTCTTCATGATTGAGCATTTTCCTGACCAATGCTGTTTCCAGGCCGGTAAGACTGATCTCGACGTCGTCTTTAACCAATGCGCCTTGAACATTGTCGAGGTGCCACGTCTCGCTGCAAGGCATATCACCTTCAACAACGGGTGGCCTGTTGCTGCTATCGCTGGTGCTGACCGGAATGCTCTGGAAAGGGTTGGCTGATTGTGCGGCCAGCCATTCGGATTCAAGCGTGGCCAATATTCGCTGAGTATCATGTTCGATACTGCGCGCGACGTTCTTTCGACTGACGCTTGGATAGGTGAACTCCATCACCATTGGCGCTGAAGACGGCGAAGCAACGCCTTCAACAAACATCTGCGCCTGGGACGTGCCAAACGAATTGAAACGCTCACTGGACAAGATGCTCTCCAGTTCGCGTTGAGAAGTTGTACTGTGAGTCACGACGACAAAATATTTTCTGGGGAGGGTTGTACTAGTTTCCATGTCTCTCTCCTTAACTGCGTACCAAAATTGGCTAAAAGGTAAATCGGCAGGCGAGCAATGACTTCCTTGGAAGTAATCGACAGGCAGGGTCTGGGCCCGAAAATGGCCCTCGATAAGTTCCACTCGATCTGCTGCTATGTTGTTAAGTTTATTGTTATGGTGTCGCGCTCATTCAATCGCTTTTTTATAGACAGGCTTGAAGTACAACGAGAGCTATATGGTTGCATCAGACGATCCTTCGTTCGTATGCAAAAGGGTGGCTGCCCTTGAGTCAGGCAGTCGATATCAGACCCCGCAGCAGGCGATAGCCATAGCCGCGAATGCTCTGAATCGCGTTTGTACCATACATGTCCTTGATTTTTCCACGCAAGCGGCTGATCGATTTCTCCAGCGCGCGAGGGTCGTAGAAATGGGTATTGAGGCCCATGATGCCAGCGATTTCATCATGGCTCAGAATGTGATTACGGGTGTGCGCAAACGCTTCCAGGATCTTCATCTCGGCAAACGAGATGTCGAGTTTCTGGCCGTTGTCCATCAAACAGATGCGTGTCGGGTCGAGCGTGAGATCGATCTCGCGCTGCCATTCTTCACTGCTGAAGAATTCGGCCAGCAAGTCAGCGCCATCATCGGAAAGGGTATTGAGCTTGATACAAACATCCGCGCCGGCCAGATAGTATTTGATCTTGTTGACGGCGCCGCGACCGATGATGACCGCGCAAATGATCGGTTTCAAATTATCGGCTCGCAGGTTTTCCACCAACGCGAGGTTTTCCTCAAGAGCCTGCGGGCTATCGATGACGAGGAAGATGGCACGGTATGAACTGCAATATTCATTTTGCTGATATGAACTAAGGTAATCGTTGACCTCTAGTACCATATCGGTGCGCACATGCTGGGCTACCAGTGCTCTAAAATGTTCAGCCACGCCACGGGTGCGACCCAGAGTGAGAACTCCGGGTTCGGCATTTGTGGGGCGCGGGCTTCTAGGCGCTAAGTTCCCTGAGAGCATCATGCATTGACTCGAATTAGTGCTGACATCGGGATGTTAAAGCACCGGTTCTCATCTGTGACTGACAATTGGTAACATTTACGCGGATTTTAGACGTGTCTCCCGAGTTTTCTAACAATAAATAAGCTTTTCAAGCTTTTAGTTGATTTTCTCGGGGTGGTGAACTAGTGCTTAGATGGTGGCGATATGCAATGGTGCCACTATTTTGAGTCTATTGCGATGGCTTTGTCTATGTCCTTTTGCCATTGTATGGCCATCTCTGAATAATGTGATATTGATCACACTTTGTCGGCGGGGCAAGTTTTTTTCTATCTGAAGCCTAAATATTTTCCGTTTAGTTCGTCGGCCGACGATTACTAACATGGCTTGAGTGTGGCAATTCATAAGAACTATTCTTCAAGATCAAAAGATCGCAGCCTGCGGCAGCTCCTACATTTGCAATACGTTCCTCTGTAGGAGCTGGCGAAGGCTGCGATCTTTTGATCTCCAACTAAACCAATTGTGTAACTTCAGATACTCAACCCCTGAGTGTTATTAGCCGGTCGCTCACCCAGAGCGCTCTGACGGAGGATTAATGGATTTCTGGACCCTTTTCCAGGTGTTGATATTAGGCGCAGTAGAAGGCCTGACTGAGTTCTTGCCGATCTCCAGTACTGGCCACCAGATCATCGTCGCCGACTTGCTCGAATTCGGCGGCGAACGCGCCATGGCGTTCAACATCATTATTCAACTGGGTGCCATTCTTGCCGTCGTCTGGGAGTTCCGCCCGAAGATCATCAACATCGTCAAAGGCCTGCCCACCGAGCGCAATGCGCAGCGCTTCACCCTCAACTTGCTGATCGCCTTTCTGCCCGCCGTGGTGTTGGGCGTGTTGTTCGCGGACACCATCCACGAATACCTGTTTAACCCGATCACCGTCGCCGTTGCCTTGGTGGTTGGCGGCATCATCATGCTGTGGGCCGAACAGCGCAATCATGTGATCAGCGTCGATCACGTCGACGACATGCGCTGGTCTGACGCGCTGAAGATCGGTTTCGTACAATGCCTGGCGATGATTCCTGGCACCTCGCGCTCCGGTTCGACCATCATCGGCGGTTTGCTTTTCGGCCTGTCACGCAAGGCCGCCACCGAGTTCTCGTTCTTTCTCGCCATGCCAACCATGGTCGGCGCTGCCGTGTATTCCGGCTACAAATACCGCGACCTGTTCCAGCCCAACGACCTGCCAGTCTTCGCCCTCGGCTTCGTTACGGCGTTCATCTTCGCGATGATTGCCGTGCGCGGTTTGCTCAAGTTTATTGCCAACCACAGCTACGCCGCGTTCGCCTGGTATCGGATCGCGTTCGGCTTGCTGATTCTGGCGACGTGGGTGTTTGGTTGGGTCAACTGGACAGCAGCGGCGGCCGCCTGATCACTGAGCGCTGATCAACGCCGCAACGGCGAGATCATTTAACGCCGAATCCGGCGACTCCTGGCGATAGCGCTGCAAGGCTGACGTGAAATACGCGGCCTGCAGCATGCCGTCGCTGGCCAGATAAAGCCGCGCGTCTTCCTGCTCCTCGGCGGAGTAAACGCGTTTAAAGCTTTCCGTGGTGTTGTTGGTGGCAGAGAAGGGCGTCAGCAACAGCACCATGATCGACAGCCCGGAAAACTGCGTCACCTCCCACGGCGTCTCGGTACGGCCCATGCAAAAGCCATCGCAGTGCGCATAAACGTCGGAAGTGAAGCTGAACAAGGCAAGAAAGGCGTAACGCTTGAAACCGGAAAAACTAAACGCGGGCATAAACAAAAGACATCCTGTCAGTACATCAAAACGCCGGGCAACGCTCATGCGTCGCCCGCACACTCAAACCATCAATCAACGACCTTCAAGTAACTCAGCCGCCTGATCCAGCAACGCCAGCGGATCCTTGGCCTTGTGAATATCCACCGACAACAACTGACGGAATTTCCGCGCCCCCGGGAACCCCGTGCCCAGGCCCAGCACATGCCGCGTGATGTGATGCATCGCGCCACCGGCCTGCAAATGCTCGGCTATATAAGGACGCAACTGCGCCAGCGCCTCAGCCCGACTGATCACCGGCGCCGAACTGCCGAACAACTGCTGATCCACCTCCGCCAGCAAATACGGATTGTGATAAGCCTCACGCCCCAACATCACCCCGTCGAAAGTCTGCAAGTGCTCATGGCAAGCCTCCATCGTCTTGATCCCGCCGTTCAGCACAATCTCCAACTCCGGAAAATCCGCCTTCAGCTGCGCCGCCACGTCATAGCGCAACGGCGGAATGTCACGATTCTCCTTCGGCGACAACCCCTCCAGAATCGCAATCCGCGCATGCACGGTAAAACTGGTGCACCCGGCATCGCGGACTGTGCCGACGAAATCGCATAGCTCGGCGTAACTGTCCCGACCGTTGATGCCGATGCGGTGTTTTACCGTGACAGGAATCGACACCGCGTCGCGCATTGCCTTCACGCAGTCCGCCACCAGTTGCGGATGACCCATCAGGCACGCGCCGATCATGTTGTTTTGCACCCGATCGCTTGGGCAGCCGACGTTCAGGTTGACCTCGTCGTAGCCGTGTTCCTGGGCCATGCGCGCGCAGGCGGCTAGATCCAATGGAACGCTACCGCCCAACTGCAACGCGATCGGGTGCTCGGCTTCGTTGTGACGAAGGAAACGTTCGTGATCGCCGTTGAGGAGCGCGCCGGTGGTGACCATTTCGGTGTAGAGCAGGGCGTTCTTCGACAGGAGGCGTAGGAAGAAACGGCAATGGCGGTCCGTCCAATCCATCATAGGCGCAACGGAAAACCGCCGAGATAGCGCAGGGCTTGAGTTTACTGGGCTGGAGTGGGTGTTTGGTACCATTTGGCTCAACGTATTTATAGCGTGTTTTTAGGCGTTTTCAGGCGTTTTTTCGATGGCGCTGGTACAATGTACCAATCACTTTCGGAGTTGTACCAGTCGACTATGGCAACGATCAGAGCACGAAAACGCACCGATGGCTCAGTCAGTTACACGGCACAGATACGCCTGTTTCGCGATGGAGCGCAAGTCTACCAAGAGAGCCAGACCTTCGCCCGGAAACAGGCGGCACAAGCGTGGGTGCGGCGACGTGAGGCAGAGCTAGATCAGCCTGGTGCGATTGAGCGGGCGAACCGCAAGGGCGTCACCGTACAGGACATGATCAAGCAGTACCTGGATGAAATGGAGAAAGTTCGGCCGCTGGGTAAAACCAAGGAAGCCACTCTAAATGCTATCGCGGCGACGGAGTTTGGCCAGACCGTTGATTCCGCCATCAACAGTCAGCGATTGGTGGATTTTGCACTCTGGCGTATGAGCAAAGAGGGCGGCGGTGTCCAGCCGCAGACGGCCGGCAATGATCTGGCGCACCTTGGGGCTGTCCTATCGATTGCACGGCCTGCTTGGGGGTATGAGGTCGATATCCACGCGATGGCAGACGCTCGAAAGGTGTTGAGAAAGTTGGGTTACAACATGAAAAGCCGCGAGCGGGATCGGCGGCCGACCAAGGACGAGCTGGATAAGGTGCTGGAGCATTTTGTGGGTATTCAGCTGCGTCGCCCTAGTTCGATCAACATGCTCAAAGTTACCGGCTTCGCATTGTTCTCCACGCGTAGGCAAGACGAGATCGGCCGAATGCTTTGGGAGGACGTCGATGAAGAGCGTCAGCGGGTGATGGTGCGGGACATGAAGAACCCGGGCCAGAAGATTGGCAACGATGTTTGGTGTCACCTCCCGGATGAAGCTTGGCGCATTCTGAAAAGCATGCCAAAGGAGCGTGCAGAGATTTTCCCCTATAACTCGTCATCGATCGCCACTGCCTGGGCAAAGGCGTGCAAGTTTCTGATGATTGAAGATCTGCACTTCCACGATCTGCGGCACGACGGAGTGAGCCGGTTATTTGAAATGGACTGGGATATCCCACGAGTGGCCAGTGTTTCTGGGCATCGGGATTGGAATTCATTGCGTAGATACACCCATCTGCGCGGGCGAGGTGACCACTATGCCGAATGGCCGTGGTTAGAGAGGATCATTCAGGCGCCCGTGAAGCTGGGCGCCTGGGGTAAGCAGTGAGTTAACTGGCTCGGCGGAGCCCGTTGAGCTGATTGCATTCCTTTACTGCGGCTTCCCTTTGCAGGTCAAGGTAGGCCGCAAGGTCGGTGATGTGGATGCCCTTCGCGCTTTTCTGGCTCGATTCGAGGCGAGTGATCGGAATCTTGATCTGGCCGGCCAGAACCTTGCGCTGGAACATATCACTGGTTAGGTGTGTGAAGTAGTCCTTACACACCTGTTCCAGGGGGATGATGGCCCGGCCGTTGTATTGAGCCATAAGGATGAAAGCTGTATTCATGCGGCCACCACTTTTTTGTGCTCTGAACTAGGAATGCGCTCATTGATAATGTTGTTATTTCTGGTAGTTAGTCCGGATTGTTTTCGCTTCCCTTCCCGGGCGATTGAACCCAGCGGCGCTACCAGTTTTAAATGGCAAGATCTGCACCACAGCGAGCCGGCAGAAATTAGGCGTACCTCTGGCTGCGAGTAATCAAATTCAAGCCCTCTCACAGCCCAAGGCCCAATGTTAGTAGTGCAGTTTTCACAGCGCCCAATGGCGTACAGTTTTTTGACGGTTGCTAAGTAAATAGCTGAGCCGTGTTCTTTCGCTGGATGGCCTTTGCCCCGAGTCTTTTTCACGAATGAACAACGCTTGCTGCAAGTCACGACTCTTGCGGCTTCAGATGGCGTCTGCTCCATTTCTTTACCGCAGATTATGCAGGGTTTGAAAACACGAACCTCTCTCGCCTTAGCCGCACAAGCGACACTACAGGTAGGATTTGCAACCCGAGCCACATGGCTTGTATGGCGTGCAAAAGTGCATCCGCAAATAGGGCACGCCACGTAGACCATTCCAGCTGTACGCGACAGTTTGGAAAGGTTAGATAGCTCTTTAGCCATTTTGCACTTCCTTGGTTTCAGCGCTAAGGCATGTCCCAAGTTTTAGGTGCTGGCACAGGTAGACAGTCGCTGGCGACTGTGGGGGCTCTGCTTGACTTGCCGTCGTGTCTAGAACTTGCCCATACCCCACCACAAGCTGCGCGAGCGGGCGATCTTGAGCGATTAGCGTTGCCTCATGTGACGGCGCCTCGCGCAGCTTTTCGTGGGGTATAAGTACCTCGGTAGTGGCGCTGATAGGGGCGATAATGCCTGCCGCTACGCAGCAGAGACTGTTTGTTTCAATTGGGTCGACGCTGGGTTCCTCGCGGAGCAAAGCGGTCATGGATTGGGTGTTGTGCTGAAGCTTCTGCGTGCCGCTTTCCTCCGAGGTTCGAAAGCGATTTGGTTCCTCAGGCGCTGGTGGAGCGTAAGCCGGATTACGGTGGGTGCCGGAGTGGGTGCGGATCTCGCTCATGCTGCGTCTTCCTGGTTTGCAGGTTCCAGCAACGCGGCGATGGCGAGCGCCTGGTCGTGCAAAGCGATGGTTTCGCGTTCGAGTTTTTTGCCGGTGCGGAAGGCGCTGAAGGTCTCGGCAGCGATCCGGAGCTTTTCAGCGATGGCTAGTAGGATTTCATGCTCTTGCTTGCCCAGTTTTGAGGCCGCCAGTGCGCGCTCGTAGTGACCGTAAAGTTGTAGGAGGTCAGCGCGGGTTTGAATCAGTGAGTGCTCCAAGCTACGGATGGCTTCTGAGTTGTCGGATTGCTTGATGGCTTTGCCTTCGTCGATTCCTTCGATGCGGCCGTCGATCAGACCGCCCCGGTAGCCGGTCCAGTAGAGGAGGGCAGCGCCGATGATGAGGCCGATCAACGCGCAGATTTGAATTGCGGTCATGTGGTGTGCTCCTGGTGATGTCATTGGCTGGTGGTGGCAGCCGTTCGGTTTGTGGGTGTTACTCGGTTGGATCGTCCTTTTGTCGCTGCATGTCTTCGTCGGCCTTGTAGGCGCGGATGTCGATCAGCGAGGCGACGTGTCGGATGTGGGCGTACTTCGGCGCCTTGCGGCTGGTGTCCAGGGTGGTGATGGGAAGCTGGATGCGGCCGCTGCTGATCTCGGCCACGAACGATTGCTCGTTGAGGTTGCGGAAGTACTGCTCGCGCACTTTGTCTAGCGGGATCAGGACATCGCCGAAGATGCGATAGAGCAATTCGACGGTTGCTGATTCGGGTGCCGGGTGCAGGCGGAGCGGGTTTTGTGCTGTGTTACTCATGGCTTTGATGGGCCTCCTTGCGTTGTGTCCTTGCCGGGTGGTTCCAGGCGTTCAGGCAGTGGCGTTTGGTCAGCTCGCGCAGATGTTTGGGCACTTCAAGGAGCGCGGCGTTGCGCTCCTCTCGTGTCCGCATGGCGACGATCTGGCGGGCGTATTCCCTAGGCCACGTCACGGGTGTCTGCCGGGATGGCGGGCAGGTCAATGTCCAGTTGCTCAGCCAGCCAGCGGATGCCGGGTTGTTTTACCCGGGTCGATTGGCTGTACTGCATGCCAAGCTGGTCGTGGTACCACTGGCCGTCCTTGATCCGCAGGTAGTCGCGATCACGGTTGGGGTAGGCCGGGAGGTTTCGTTCGTTGAGCAGACCTTTTTCGCGCATGCGACCAATGAGTTTGGGCCGGGTTAGGCCGAGGTGGGTTGCGGCTTGAGCGAGTGTACGTTCCATGGCATCCCTCTCACGCAGAGTGCGCGGCAGGGGTTGCCGCTGCAGCGATGTGGTTGATGGACTGGGTTACCTGGCCGTAAATCTCGACATCAGTACCGCACGCGGTGAAGCAGCGGGTGTGCGGGCTTTTGTTGCCGATGCTCAGGATGACGGTGGCGCCAGAGCGGGTTTGGGTGCGATGCAGTGCCACTTGCAGAGGGGTGTCGAAGCCCATGTCGAGGTTGAGCATCCCGCCGGTGCGCACCAGTTCGAACACCCGCTGCTTGTCCTCGACTTCGAAGCGCCCATATTCGCGGCTGGCGTGCGTGCGGTGCTGCAGATCGCTGGTGTTCCTCGGATCGAGCGGGCCGTTGGCTATCTCCTCAATGAAGTCGGCCAGCTTGAGGTGCATCTTCTTTTCGTTCGGGAGCGTCAGGGTATGGCGTTCGCTGCCCATCTCGACGACGAAAACGCTTTGCGCTGTACCGCGTTCAACCTTAAGGCGGAACCCCAGGCATTCGCGCTTGGGCGCTGTCCGGAGGACGTGGTTGAAAGTCTCGCTCAGATTGACCTGGGCGTTGAGCAACTGCAGGGTGCGGTTGTCGATTTTGTACTTGATCATGCTGCGTGCCCCCCGCCATTCGGATCAAATGGCGCATGAGCGGTGCGAGCTTTCTGCTTCGGTTTGGAGGTGACAAACGAACAGCCGCACTCGCGGGCTAGACGGCGGATCTCGAAGATTCGAATAGGGTCGGCAGCGGCCGGGTGGACGTGCAGGGTTGCCGTGGTGTGCATGGTGTTGCCTCGCTCTGTGGTGGAAGAGTGAGATGAATATCAACCAATGGTTGATTTTTGTCAACGATGTTCAGTTGATGTTCTTGGAACTGATGAGCGACTCGTGGGGAGCCTTTGGTTGTGCTTGGAAAGATTCCAGTTCTATGATGGCCATTGGATGGCTGTAAATCCCGATGATCCTATCCAATCGCAGGGAATCGTATGCAAATAGGTCAAATCGAAATAAAGTTAGATAAAAAGTGGGAATTGCAGGATTTTTCGGTATATACCAAAGAGTATGTACAGATTTATAGTTTATTTTATGTGTTGCAAAGTGTCATAGATGGTGAGCGGGATGAGGAGTTTGGGTATTCTGGTTTTCAATGGAGGGGAGGATATAGTGTAGTAAACTTCTTTAGAAGTGCTTATAGCTTAACTCCGGAAGAAGATAGGCTTCAAATACGTCGTATTCAATATGCGTCCCCTGGCGTTATCGAACTAACGGGGATGATTGGTGTCGCGACTGATATTGCAACTATAGTAGCCGCGTTTTGTGGTTCTGTACTAGCAGTGAATAGAACCTACGATATGGTCATGCGTGGCTATCATCAAAGAAAATTAGCGAGGTTGGAAGTCCAAGCTGCTGAATCGAAGCTCGCTCGTGAAGATGTGCTATTTATCAGGAACTCTGTGAAGGCGCTCGCGGCAGATTTTAATCTTAAGCCAGAGCAAGTTAAAGCCCTTGGTCAAATTACTGATGGTAATGAATTGATACAACTAAAAATATTGATGGCGCTTTATCGTAGAGCGGAGCCTCTTCAAAAGCAGCAGTCATCTGGGAAGGCACAGCTTTAACATTCGGTTTTATGAAGGGATGCGATTATGAGACGGCTCGGTGTTGATTCAGCCCTGCTGGATTGGGGGGAAATTGCTGGCGATGAATGGAATGGGCTTTTGTTGGGTAACGGATTTAGTATCAATATTTGGTCGGAGTTTAACTATCCAAGTTTGTTTAGTGTGGCCCAAAGGGTTGGGCTTCGGCCGCATTTGGTTAGAGAAACGTTAGCGCTTTTCGAACATTTGAGATCCTCTAACTTTGAGGATGTTCTTAGGGTTTTGTATCACTCTCATCTCGTAGATCACCAGCTAGGCTCTCCTCAAGTTGAGCAGATTGAGGGTCTGTATTCTAATACTAAGAACTCTCTATCGGCGGCTGTAAATTTTGCTCATGTGCCACCTGACTTTCGAGGGCTCAATAGATTGAATGCTACTCTATCTGAGTATCGCGATATTTTTACGACGAATTATGACTTGATACCGTACTGGGCGATCATGAGAGATTCTCGTGATTTTAGGGATTTTTTCTGGGGTGGAGATAATAGTTTTGATTTGAGTGATGTTCATGTTAGATCCGATAAAACCGTGATCTATTATCTTCATGGTGCAGTTCATTTGGTTGAGAAGCCTGATGGTACGACTAAGAAGTTGGTTGGTGCGGGTTTTGAGCGGTTGTCTGATTTATTTGATTTGGATCATCCAGAGCAAATTCCTCTAATGATTTCTGAGGGGAGTTCTTCCTCAAAATATATACGGATCAGGCGGAATGATTATCTTCGATTTTGTTATGAGGAGTTGTGCTGTCTTGAGGGTAACCTAGTTGTTTTGGGGCATTCTTTGCATAGAGATTATGATCAGCATATTATTGATGCGCTAAAAAGAAGCAATATCGAAAGGATCGCTGTCAGCGTTTGGCCGGGCATGAGCGAGATTGATATAATCACTTTCAAGGCGCGAATAAGCCGTGAGTTGCCGGATAAGGATTTGTACTTTTTTGACTCTGAGACTCATCCGCTAGCAGACCCGGATTCGAACGTAGATGGGGATTATTAGATTTACTCCGGAATAAATGATCCCACGACTTTTCCGCAAATGTGCGTCTCTTCCGTAATATCAATGATTGGGTATTGCGGATTTATGGGTCTGAGAAACTGACGTCCAGCATCCTCGACTAGAATCTTGAATGTTGCCTCATTGGTACGCGGAACTCTGGCAATCACACGGTCACCTGTCTTAGTCTCCGCTTCAGGATCAACAAAAATAATGCAACCCGTAGGATAGCTGCGGCCCGGCCCAGGATTGGTCATGGAATCGCCGAGGACCTTTAATGCATATCCATGGTTGCTAATTGGAACAGGACACGATAACCAAGAGTCGGCGTCATGAGCCTCGAAATTTGAAATCGCTTCGCACCAGGCACCGGCCTGTACCCATGAAATCAAAGGAACTTTTCCGAAGCGCTTGTTGATTTTTCTGACGTTGCTCCCATCACCAGCAACTAGTTGGCGCACATTGCTTTCGCCAGTCTGCTCTTTTGGCAGCACGCCATACTCAAGCCATTCCCGACGCACATTCAACCATGAGCAAAGCGCAGCCATGCTGTCTGCTTCTGCCATTGCTTCGCCGTTTAGCCATTTGCTGATGGCCTGCGTGGTTTTATCCACCCCCAAGCTTTTCAACTGACGATGGATGTCCACACCACGACCCCGGCTGCGGACGCCGGCATCGTTTAAGGCTTCGTGTAAGCGCTCGCTGAAAGCTGCGCGGAGAGCATTTTTATCAACCATGAGTTGAGAGTCTCATGAAGGTTGCGCAATAGTCAGTTGATCTATAACATCAACCGCAAGTTGATAAGTGGAGGTTGTCATGTTGGACCCCGCAGATTTTCCGAGCGCTATTGCGTTCGCGTTTGAAGCCGTAGGCGGCATCGGGGCCGCTGCGAAGGTATGCAGTAGAAGCTACCAGGCATTGAACAAATGGCGTCAGGCTGGGTGCCTGCCTCGAACGGATTACACCGGTGAAACCGAATACGCTGAGCTGTTGGCCGCTTCGGCGAAGCAGAAAGGTAATGCTTTCCAAGCCGCTTGGCTGTTGAACAGTTCGGCTCCTCAAAAAGCCGCCGCGTAGCAAGAAAAAAGGCGACCCTAAGGCCGCCCAGTTCCTCCCGACACGCACCACCACAGCGCTGTCGGGTCGCGATAAAGATAGGCGGGCACACCACATGCTATCCACCTCTCTTTATCGCGCTTTCCAAGGCTCGGAAGCCTTGGTGTTGCTGCCTTTTCCACCACAGATTGGGCAGCTGTTGCGCCAGAGGTGAGCAACGGATTGCTCGCCTCGGCACGTTGCCGGTGTCGATCCTGAAGATCTAGCCGGCGTTTGGGCCCTTTCAAGCCGCGCGGCAAATGTAACACCACTGCATGTCGCGCGGCACTGGCAACTTACAAGGATTAATGCCATGAGCCGTATCGCTCTGAATTCTGTCGAGCGGGCGCAGCGGGAAGTTCTGCCGCTCGATCTCGCGCTGTACCATGCCGCTCGGGACTACCCCGGCGGCGCCGCTGCCATCGCCGCCACCACCGGCCGGAATGCGACCACACTGCAGCACAAGCTTTCCCCAACCCACCCCAGCCACACGGTGAACATTCAAGAGTTCGGCGAGATTCTGGAGCTGACCAAGGATCGCCGCATTCTGGATGCGGTGCATGCGTTGGTCGGTGACACGATTTGGCAGGAGCTGGCCGAGGCGTACACGAATGACATGCCGGAGACGTTGACCACTGGAATTGCCGAGTACTTCCGGCAGGTGGCGAATCTCGCGGACACTTGGGCGAAAAGCATTGGTGATGGGGTGGTTTCTGATGAGGAGCTGGCCGCGATCCGCCTGCAAGTATTTCGGGGGATTCAGGGGCTGCTTGGGATGTTCAACCGCGCCACCTACGTCAATGAGACGACGCGGGGTGCTGATCGTGGCTGATATCGCTGACTTCGCTAATGACCTGGTGCAGGAGCGCATAGATCAAGCGCTGGCTGCACGTCTCCTCGCCGCAAAGCCTGCCTTAACGGCGCATTCGTTTCTGTTTTGCGAAACCTGCGATGTGCCGATTCCGGAAGCTCGCCGTTTGGCGCAGCCCGGCTGTACGCGGTGTGTGGAATGTCTCGCCATCGCTGAACTACAGGGTGCTCGCCATGCTAGATGAGGTGTTGGGGCAATTCGCAGATTACGGCCTTGAGCCTGCGCAGCCGCTGGTATTCGGCAAGCTGACGCGGTGTAAGACTTCGCAGGATAAGGGCAAGGAAAAGAACGGCTGGTATGTCGTTCACGAACAGCGCACGGAGAAGGGCGACACGCTGATTTTCGGTGCGTTCGGTGATTGGCGTTCCGGTGAGTCTCAGAAGATCAAGGTCAAGGCCGGGCGGACGTCGCCCGAAGAGCGTGAGGTCATGCGCGCTCGGCAGGAAGAGGCCAAGCGCCGGGCGGCTGAGATCTCGGCCAACGCGGCACGTCGTGCGGCGAAGCGGGCGGCGGGTATGTTCAAGCGCATGCCGGAGAAGGGCCGTAGCGATTATCTGGATCGTAAGCAGATTGTGGGTATCGGCGTTCGTTATGCACCGCGTACTGGTGCGTTTCTGGTGCCGATGAGCAATGTGCGGGACGAGATTGTCGGCCTGCAGGTGGTGTTCCCGGCCAAGCAAGAGGACACCGGCCGGGACAAGTCCTATTGGCCTTACGGTATGTCGAAGGAGGGCGCCTTTCACCTAATCGGTCCTCATCCGGATCCGGGTGAGCCGGTGCTGGTGTGTGAGGGTTACGCTACCGGCGCAAGTTTGCATATGGCCACGTCACTGACTGTGGCCGTAGCGTTTGATGCGGGCAATTTGTTGGTAGTTTGCAAGGCCATGCGCGAGCGTTTCGCCGGTTGCCCGCTGATCATCTGCCGAGACGATGACTGGAAGACCACGAAGCCGAATGGTGATGCCTGGAACCCTGGTGAAGAGAAAGCGAACAACGCGGCGCTGATTGTCGGTGGCCAGGTGGTCGCGCCGATCTTTTCCGGCGAGCGGGAAGACAAGTGGACCGACTTCAATGATCTGCATGTCGCGGAAGGTTTGGAGGCGGTGCGCCGTCAGGTGTTGGCGGTGGTCAAGCCTCCGGCCGCTGGTGGCTGGAAGGATATGCTGGCCCGCAGTGAAAGCGGTGCGTTGATTGCGCACATGCAGAACGTTGAGTTGATTCTGGCCAATGATGAGCGTTGGGCAGGTGTCGTCAGCTACAGCGCTTTCAGTTCGAAGATCGTGAAGCTTCGCGCTGCACCGTACGGCGGCGGCACGGGCGATTGGGCGGACATCGATGACGTGCGGGTGATGAAGTGGCTCGCGCAGCAGTACAACTTGCGGGTCAAAGCCTCGCATGTGATCGAGGCGGTGAGCGTCGTTGCGCATGACCATGCGTTTCATCCAGTGCGGCAGTACCTGCGCAAGCTCGAGTGGGATCGTGTGTCGCGTCTTGAAAGCTGGTTGACAGAGGTCATGGGCGTTAAGGCCACTGACTATTCTTCGAAGGTCGGCAAGCGTTGGCTGTTGTCGGCCGTGGCGCGGGTAATGAAGCCGGGTTGCAAGGCTGACTCGGTGATGATTCTGGAAGGCGCGCAGGGCGCCGGTAAGTCGACGGCGATGAGTATTCTCGGCGGCGAGTGGTTTATGGACACGCCGTTTGCGCTTGGTGACAAGGACGGCTTTCAGGCGATCCGAGGCAAGTGGATCGTCGAGCTGGGGGAGCTGGATAGCTTCAACAAGGCTGAGAGTACGAAGGCCAAGCAGTTCTTTTCGGCGTCCACCGACACTTACCGCGAGAGCTACGGCCGCAGAACGATGGACGTGCCACGCCAGTGTGTTTTCGTGGGTACGACCAACCAAGACGAGTATCTGAAGGATGCCACGGGCAACCGGCGCTATTGGCCGGTGGCGTGTACCAAGGTGGATCTTGAGTTGTTGCGCTCGATGCGCGATCAGCTTTGGGCTGAGGCGGTGTTCTGTTACGACGCGGGCGATCTCTGGTGGGTGACGCTGGATGAGGCGGCAATGTTTGGCGAAGAGCAGGACGAACGTTTTGTAGTCGATGAGTGGGAAGGGCCGATTCTGACCTGGTTGGAAGAGTCGCAGATCGGTGAGACCACCACCGGCAGTGATGTTTTGACCAGCGCCTTGAAGTTGGACTTTGGGCATTGGGGTAAGCCGGAGCAGATGCGGGTCGGGGCGATCATGCATCGGCTGGGTTGGCGACGTGTGCGGTTGCCTGCATTGACTAAGAGCGGGCAGCGGCCTTGGGCATATAAGAAGCCGGCAGGGTGGGGCGGTGCGTCGGCGTTGCAGCGGGAAGCGTTCGAGGAGCCTTGTTTCGATGATTAAGGAGATCGACTCGCTGCTTCGGTCGTGGGCTCAGGAGTTGCATTCAGACCTTTCGAGTGGAGGTCTCGCTGGTGGGAACATGGTCGCCATGATGATGGAGACCCATGGGCAATTGATCCGTGGGCGACGTGCTTTCCGAGCACCGCTCGAGAGTTCGTTGGATCTCGAGCTGATCGTCAACAAGCACCTTGCGCCCGAGCTGGTGACGGTGGTGCGCGAGCATTACTGCACGCTCGATGTGGATATGCGCTTGCGTTATGCCCACTGCGGCTGTGGCCGTGACACTTACTACCAGCGCTTGCATGACGCGCATCTGCAAATCCTCGGCATGATGATGGGGATAGCAGCGTGACCCCAGGCACTGCCTCGGCTGTTGTTGTCCCACTGGCCCGTTTTGTCCCGCTGCGCTCTGATGCAGAGGGACAGGTGCGGGCCTTGTCGTTGTTGGTCTGTCCCACTGTCCGACCTAGAGGTGCCTCCCGCCCGTGTAAGCGCAGCGGGCAGCAATGCGCGCGTATCGCGCGAACGCGTGTTCTTTAAATTTCTTCCTTTACACGAGAAAGTAGAAAGATAAGTAGGACAGTGGGGCGAGGCCCCGAATTTAGGCGCTCTCAGGTGTCCTACTTCGACTCTGAACAGTTGGACATATGGGACACCGCCGAAACAACTGAATGCCGTAGTGGTGTATTCGCCGACATTCGCTAGGCGTTCACCCTGCGTCCCCCACTTATTCACCGGGTGGCATTAAAACAGGGTTGCTGCCACCGGAATCGACCTGTAAAAAGTAGTCATCTTCGATAGGTGCGACCGCAGAGAGCGGCAGGCACCACACCACTAAACCCGGCCATTGCGCCGGGTTTTTTCGTTTATGGGGTAGGCGATGACGAACGAGCAGCAAGCACTGGCAGAGATGCCGATCTGGTTAGTGATTGTCCTGGCGCTGGTCGGCGGTGTGTCGGGGGAGATGTGGCGGGCAGACAAGGATGGGGCGCGAGGCTGGGCACTGTTGCGGCGGCTCGCGCTTCGGTCTGGTGCCTGCATTGTCTGCGGGGTCTCGGCGATGATGCTGATGATCGCGGCGGGCATGTCGCTCTGGACGGCGGGCGCCTTGGGTTGCCTGACGGCAATGGCGGGTGCGGATGTAGCCATCGGCTTGTACGAACGCTGGGCTGCCAAGCGGCTTGGTGTGTGCGAAGTCCCGCCGAATGGCGGCGGCCCAGCCTGAAACCGTCGGGGACCCTGAGGTTATTCGGAGGGTACGGGGTCGGAAACCCGCGGGATTGTGTTAGCGGGCGGTTCACCAGCTTAGTGAACTGAGGTGAACTGGGGGTGAACAGGTGAACTCGCGGGGTGAACTGGAGAATTAAGCATGACAATCATCAGCAAAACGGAGTTTGCGGCCCGGCGCGGTTGGGCCAAATCCTATGTTTCAAAATTGGCCAGTCAGGATCGGTTGGTGCTTACCGAGAACGGCAAGATCGACCTTGAGGCCACCGAGGCGCTGCTCGATAAAACCAGCGATCCCAGCAAGGCCGTCGTAGCCGAGCGTCACCAGCAAGACCGGATCCAGCGTGACGTTTACAGCCAACTGTCTCCTCTGACCGAGCCGACTTCCATGGCTGCGCCGCCGCAACTGATGCCAGTCGACGGCAAACACCCTGACTACCAGAAGTCCCGCGCGCTGCGCGAGCACAACATGGCCAAGCTGGCAGAGATCGAGTTGGGCAAAGCGCAAGGTTCGTTGGTGTCCAAGGAAGCCGTAGAAACCGGTGCCTACGACGCCGGCCGCTTACTGCGTGACCAGTTGTTCGGCCCGCTGCCTCAGCTGTCCTATGACCTAGCGGCGATGACGGATCCTTGGCAAATCGAAAAACACCTGACGGCAACAATCCGTCGGACGCTGGAAGAAGCCGAGCGCCTCTCTTCAGCGGATCTTGAACACGCCCTGACAGCGGATTGAACCCATGCACACGGAATTTTCTGACGGTGCAAAGGTGTACCGTGAGAACTACTTTCGTGGACTGCGTCCTGACCCCGATCTCTGGATCGATGAATGGGCCGACGAGTACATGCGAATCCCGCGAGACACCGGCGCGCCGGAGCCAGGCCAGTACCGCACTTCGCGGACACCTTATGCTCGCGAGCCGATGCGTTGCCTGTCGCCGGCTCACCCGTGCAGACGCGTGGTCACCATGGTGGCCTCGCAGTTGATGAAAACCCAGATCGCCCTGAACTGGATGGGCGGCCTAATTCACATGGCGCCGTCGAACATCCTGGCGTTGCTGCCCAGCCTTGGATTGTCCAAACGGGTTTCGGGGCGGATCAGCAAGACCATCAAGGCCACCCCGGTGCTGCGCGAACGCGTGGCAACCAGTCGCTCGCGGGATGCGCGCAATACGATGGACACCAAGGAATTCGAAGGTGGTTCGCTGTACGTGACCACCGCCGGTTCTGCGGCCAACCTGTCCGAGCTGTCGGCACGTTACATCTACGGCGATGAAGTTGACCGCTGGGAAAACGATGTGGGACAGGAGGGTGATCCCATCCGGCTGGCCGAAACGCGAGCGACCAACTTCGGCCGCAACGCCAAGATCTATTTTTCCAGCTCGCCGACGATCAAGGGCGCCTCGCGGATCGCCGATCTGTTCGAGTCCAGCGACCAGCGTCACTACTATGTGCCATGCCCCACCTGCGGTCATATGCAGGTGCTGGAGTGGGAGCGGCTGCACTACAGCGCGGATTACGCCACCGTGCATTATGAGTGCGCCGCCTCGGAGTGCGACGTGCTGATCGAGGAGCACCACAAAAGCGACATGCTCGCCCGAGGTGAGTGGCGCGCGCATGGTCGTGGCGATGGCAAGACCGTGGGGTTTCACCTCAGTGCCTTATATTCGCCGACCGGCTGGATGGATTGGGCGTCGCTCGCCGTCGAGTTTGAGGATGCAAAAAAAGCGCAGTCGCAAGGTGATACCAGCTTGATGCAGGTGTTCTACAACACCCGTCTGGCCAAGGTTTGGGACAGCGCGCTCGAGCAAACCAAGGCGGAAGTGCTGATCGCCAGGGCGCGTCTCGAAACCTACACCCTTGGCGCGATGCCGCTGGGCGTGCTGATGCTGACCGGCGCTGTCGACGTTCAGGCCAACCGCTTGGAGCTGATGGTGATGGGCTTCGGTGTCGGCATGGAACGCTGGGTTGTGGATCACCAGATCATCTGGGGCGACCCTGCTGACGAGCGCACCTGGGCCGTGTTGGACGAGAAACTCAAGACGCGATATCGGCATCCCTGCGGTGTCGGCTTGGGGATTCTCGCCACCGGCGTCGACTCCGGCGGTCACCACACCGACGAGGTTTACCAGTTCTGCCGCGTCCGTCGCTGGCGCAACGTCTTCGCCATCAAGGGAGCGAGCAAGCCAGGCAGACCGGTGATCGCTCAGCGCCCGTCCATGGTCGACGTGACTTGGAAAGGCCAGACCGAACGCAACGGCGCCGAGCTGTGGTTCGTCGGTACCGACACCGCCAAAGACTGGATCTACAACCGTTATCCGTTCCCGGACGGGCCGGGATCGCTGCACTTTGCCAACGACCTGCCGGACGAGTTCTTCGCCCAGTGCGTGGCCGAACGTAAGGTCGCCCGCTATGTGCGCGGTCACAAGCGCATCGAGTGGGTCAAGGGCAAGGCGGAGCGCAATGAAGCGCTCGACCTGATGGTGTACTGCTTGGCCATGGCTCATTACTTGGGCATCAATCGTTACCAGGAACAGGATTGGGAGCGTGTACACCAGTCACTGGCTCAGGCTGGATTGTTTGATGACACCATAGGCATCAAGCCCGCTCCGGGCGAACGTGTGGTCAGTTCAGCACAACCGACTTCGGTTGAACCGACTGCAAAACCTGCTCCGCAAACTGCGGCACTGGTCGCGACACCGCGACCAGCTGCGGCATCCCCTCAACGCCGCAGCTCTGCCAGCGGCTATCTGAAGAGACGCTGATATGTCCTTTACTAAAAAGCACCTCGACGCGGTTGAGGCGGCCATTGCTCGCGGTGAGAAAACTGTGCGCTACACCGACCGTACCGTGGAATACCGTACGGTCGATGAGCTGCTCAAGGCTCGCGAAGAGATTCGTTCGTCGTTGGCCAGCGCCGCTGGGCCACGTTCGCGCGTGGTGCGGCTGTATCACGCAGGGAAGGGGGTCTAATGGCTCGCTATCCGACGCTGACCCGTAACGGATTCGTGTTGCCGTCAAACATCAAGGCCAGTTACGAAGGCGCCGGAGAGGGCCGACGATCTGCTGGCTGGGATGCTCCGGACAACGGGATCAACAGCATCAACACCCCGGCACTGCGCAATTTGCGGTCGCGCTCCCGGGCGGCGGTTCGCAATGATCCGTATGCCTTCAACGTCATCGACAAGCGGGTCAGCAACCTAATCGGCACCGGCATCACCCCTCGGCCAGCGACCGATGATGATGCCCTGCGCAAACTGCTGCAGGAGCTGTGGGGCGATTGGGTCGATGAGTCGGATGCGGATGACCGCACCGACTTTTATGGCCAGCAGGCGCTGGTGGCGCGCACGGTGGAAACATCGGGTGAATGCTTTGTTCGCTTGCGTCCTCGCAGTCTGGATGAAGGCTTGGCGGTTCCGCTGCAGTTGCAGATTCTGGCGCCGGAGTTCGTGCCGCACGACAAATTCGAGAGCACCAAGAACGGCAACGTCATCCGCGCCGGCATCGAGTTCACGCCCGGCGGCAAGCGGGTAGCGTATTGGATGTACCTGTCGCACCCGCGTGATGCGGCCTCGTTGAACGCCGGCTACAACCAGCTAGTGCGCGTCCCGGCCGCGCAGGTGCTGCACATCTTCGAACCGGTCGAACCTGGCCAGTTGCGCGGTGTGCCGCGATTGTCGCCGGTTCTGAAACGGCTGCGCAGTCTGGACAACTACGACGACGCGGTGCTGTTCCGTCAGGAGGTTGCCAACCTGTTCGCCGGTTTCATCAAGCGCCCGTCGCCTGACTCAGGTCCGGCTCCACGCGATCCGGTCACCGGTGCGTTATTGGATCTGGACCGCGACGGCTTCACGCCCATGGTTGCGCTCGAACCCGGCACCATGCAAGAACTCGGTCCGGGCGAAGAGGTGGAATTTTCCAAACCGCCGGACGCGGGCAATAACTATCCGGACTTCATGCGTCAGCAGTTGATGGCTGCAGCGGCGGGTAGCGGTACGCCTTACGAGATCCTCACCGGCGACATGCGCGGAATCAACGACCGAGCATTACGGGTGGTGCTCAACGAGTTTCGGCGCCGCCTGGAACAACTGCAATTCAGCGTGTATGTCCATCAACTTTGCCGCCCGGTGCGGGCCGCGTGGATGGACATGGCGGTGCTGTCGGGTGTTCTGGTGCTGGACGATTACACACAGAAGCGCCGCAAGTACCTTCGCACTCGCTGGGTACCGCAAGGCTGGGCCTATATCCAGCCGGTTCAGGACGTGCAAGCAAGAGCGATGGAGGTGAGAGCCGGTTTTTCGTCGCGCAGCGAGATGGTCCTGCGTACCGGCTACGACGCCGAAACGGTCGATTTGGAAAACGCCGCCGATCTGAAGCGGGCCACAGAGCTGGGCCTCAACTACAACACCCTGGATGCCGTCGAAGACACCGACGACAAGGAGCAACCATGAGCAAGAGCGCGAAACCGCGTATTTACAACCGCGCCGGCAAACGCGTCGAGGTCAAGGACAAGACCTGGTACGCCGTTCATGCCAGCGGCGAGTCCACCGAGCGAGTGATCGAAGTCTTTGTCTATGGCGAGATCGGCGCGTGGGGCATCACTGCCAATCAGTTCGTTCAGGATCTGCGCGCCATGGATGATGGTGTGTCGCCGGTGGTCGCCGCGTTCAACAGTATCGGCGGTGACCTGTTCGACGGACTGGCCATGCACAACGCGCTGTCGCGTCTGGGCGAGCGCTGCACCGGCCGGATCGATGCACTGGCGGCGAGTGCCGCCAGTGTGGCTGTGAGCGGTGCCCACCGCGTAGTCATCGCGGCGAACGCCATGTTGATGATTCACAACCCATACACCTATGCAGGCGGGGGCGCCGAGGACTTCCGCCGGGTCGCTGACGTATTGGATCAAACCTTGGAGGCGATCATCGCGGCCTATAAGGCCAAGGCGCCCGACATCAATGAGGCCGAGCTGCGGCGAATGGTTGATGCCGAAACCTGGCTGACTGCCAACGAAGCAGTGGCGCTTGGTCTTGCAGACGAAGTCGGCGACGGCATCAAGGTCAAAGCCTGCCTTGGTCAAGGCGCGGTCTTGCAACGGTTCCAGCACGCTCCGGCTGAGCTGGTGGCGCAGCTCGACGAGCCACCTCAGTTGGATCCCGAACTCGAACCTGTAGAACCTCCGCTGGTACCGCCTGTAGTCGACTCGGCCAAGTTGGCACTGATGATCACCCAGCGCTGCACGGCGGCGGGCATCAGCAACCTGATCGAGCCTCTGCTCAAGTCCACCCAGCTTGAAAGCGAAGAGATCGTTCTCGCTGGCCTGGCACGCGCCAAGGCGATTAACGACCTCTGCGTGGCCGCGCGGCTGCCTGAATTCAGCGCCGAGTATGTCGCGGCAGGTCTGGATGCGCCGGCGGTGCGGGCGCGTCTGTTCGACAAAATTGTCACCAGTGGTAAGGGTTTCGAAATCGACAACAGTCTGCCGCTGGCGGACGATCTGGCGCCCAAGGTGCTGGCCAAACAACCTGATCCCAACTCGATTTGGGCTGCTCGCCAAGCGGCCCAAACTGGAACCGCGCAAAGCGCGAAAGGAGCACGAGCATGACCATCAAACAGGAACCGATCCACGCAGGTGAATTCCTGCTGTCCGAAGGCGCCGGCAATATTTCGCGTGAAGCGATCAACGTCGCTGCCGGTCCAGAGTTGTGGCCCGGACAAATCCTCGGGTTGGTGACCGCCTCCGGCGAATTCGCACCCTACGAGCCGACTGCTGAGGACGGCACCGAAAACGCTGTCGCCATTCTCTACGGCCCGCTTGGCGAGTCTGATGTGGTGCGTCGCGGTCGCGCCGTGGTGCGGTTGGCCGAGGTCAGCGAAGCGCATTTGACCGGGCTGGATCTGGCTGCCGAGAAAGCGCTGGCCACTCATTTCGTGATCGTCCGCTAAGTCGATCCTTCTTTTTTATGCATCCCGCCGCGTGCGGGATTTTTCGTTTCTGGAGAGTACCCATGGCCGATATCGCCATTTTTGATGACGAAGCATTCACCGTTACCTCGCTGACCGCTGCACTCAATGATCAACCTTACCTGCCGGGCCGCATCAGCGCCTTGGGCCTGTTCCGCGAGGAAGGCATTACCACGCTGACCGTGCAGATTGAAAAGGACGGTGACACCCTGGCACTGGTGCCGGCCGGTGAGCGCGGTGGTTCTGGCCTGGTGGTTGCTGCGAGCAAGCGCAACCTGATCCCGTTCAACACCGTGCACCTGCCGGAGCGTTTCACGATCAAGGCGGATGAGATCCAAGGCATCCGCGCCTTCGGTACTCGCACCGAGCTGCAGGCGGTGCAGGACGTGGTCAATGCACGTCTGGCAAAGGCGCGTCGCCAGTTGGATGCGACGCATGAGTTCCAGCGCATGGGCGCACTCAACGGCCAGATCCTCGACGCTGATGGTAAGACGGTGCTGCTGGACTTGTATGAGCGCTTCGGTGTGCAGCGTCAGAAGATGTCCATGGGGCTGACTGAAGCCGGTACCGAGCTGCGGGTCAAGTGCGGTGAGGCGCTGGACATGCAGGAAGATGCGCTGGGCAGCGTGACCAGTACCGGTTCGCGCGCTTTCTGCGGGAAGAACTTCTGGAACAAGCTGATTGTTCACAAGTCGGTCAAAGAGACCTACCTCAACAGTCAGCAAGCGGCAGCGCTGCGTGGCGACGCCCGGGAAAGCTTCGAGTTCGGCGGTATCATCTGGGAGCGCTACCGTGGCAAGGTTGCCGGCGTTTCCTTTGTCCATGACGACAAAGCGCTGCTGGTTCCCGAAGGTGTGCCGGACTTGTATATCTCCGTGTTTGCACCTGCCGACTATATGGAAACGGTCAACACTCAGGGCATTCCGTACTACAGCATGATTGAACCGCTGCCCTTCAACAAAGGCATGGCCGGTGAAGCCCAGTCCAACCCACTGCACCTGTGCACTCGACCGCGTGCCCAGGTCCTGCTGGAACTCTGACCATGGGCTTTCGCGACCTGGTCGCCGAGGTAGACGCGGTGGTGTTCGAGACGCTGGGTGATACCGCACGGATCGAGGGTCGCGAAGAGCCAGTGTTCGGCATGTTTGCCGCGCCCTGGCTGCAACCCAAGTTCGGCAAGCTCAACACCGGGCTGCGCGAGCCTCGGTTCGAGATCCGCGTCAGTGATTCGCAAGGTCTGGAACAGGGCATGCTGGTCAGCGTCGAGTTGCCGGCCTTGGATGGCGGCGGCGACTACGACCTGATCCAGCTCGAACCGAGCGGCGACGGTCTGGTCGCCTTGATTCTGAGGTTGCGCCCATGAGCGTCGGCAGCTATTTCAAACCCTCGGCCGCCGGCGGGATGATTTCCATCCAGTCTTCGGCCACAGACTTTCAGGCGTTTCAGGACTTCGCGGCGTTGGTCCCCAAGGCAGCGGCAGCGGCGCACCGGCGTGCGATCAACAAGACGTTGGGAAGGTTGCGCACGCACATTGCCCGGGCTGTGAGCCGGTCAGAGCGCATTGCCGTAGCAGCGGTGCGTCAGCGCTTGCGCAGTTATCCGGTTTCCGGCGGTGCCGCGAGCGGCAAACTGTGGTTCGGTTTGAACGCCATCGAGTCCAGCCGGATCGGCCGGGCGCGGCAAACCGGTAGCGGCGTGTCAGTGGCGGGGCGGCGTTACCAAGGGGCTTTCCTCAAGAAGGTCTACGGCAATAAACCCGACATCTGGATCCGCACAGCCAGCAAGCATTTCAACGGGGACGACTACCCCGACAGTACGGTCTCCCCCGGTCGCGGGGCGAGTTCTGGCTGGGTCGCCGAACACGGCAGTCGTTTCCCGCTGGCCAAGGCCAAGGTGTCGCTGGAGCAAGCCCGGCCGCATTTCGACAGCTGGGTCAAAAAGGCAGATGAGATCCTGTTGGCGATTCTCAAACAAGAACTCAACTTTGAGCTGCAGAAGTACCTCAAGAGGATCGGCAATGTCTGACGAACCGTTCAGCCTGGACCAGCTTTATCGGGCGGTAGAACAGCATCTGCGTACCCACTTGCCGGGCGTGCGGGCCGTCACTGCCTGGCCGAACATCGCGGATCGCGTGGTGCTGCCGGCGGTATTTCTGGAACTGGCCGAGATTGAGCCGGGTACCGATATCGGCACCGGCGAAACCTCGCTGGTCTGCAAGTTCGAGGCTCGGATCATTGTCGACCCGATCAAGCCGAACCATCACCAACAGGCCGTGCAATTGGTGACTCAATTGGCCGTGCTGCTGCGCGCCCAGACGTGGGGCTTGGCTGTCGAACCCGCCGAGTTTGTCCAGGCAGTGCAGGACTGGACCCAGCCGCAGCTCGATGGTTATACGGTCTGGCTGGTGGAGTGGAACCAGCAGATTTACCTCGGCACCGAACAATGGCCATGGCCAGATGATCATCCGGGTGAACTCCTGTTGGAAGACTACGCCGTTGAGGTGGTTGTCGATGCGGAGCAAGAGCCGTGAGTTACGCAACGGCCCAACATGACCGCATGCTGGCAGGGGTGGTCAAGGCTTGTTATGTGGTGGCGGTGGATCTGGCCGCCTCCCCGCCGGTGTGTCGGGTGTCGGATGGCGAGTGGACAAGCGCCTGGGTGCGTTGGCACAGCATCGCCGCCGGCAAGGCTCGCCACTGGCGCGCGCCGAGCATGGGCGAGCAGGGCAGCTTAATCAGTGCCAGCGGTGACGTCTCGCAAGGTACGTTCATTCCTGGCCTGTACGGCAATGCCGGCAGTCAGCCGGACAACCGCGATCACGTCGAGGTCTGGCGGTTCGATGATGGCGGCTCGCTGGTCTACGACTGGCAGGCCAAGTCCTACACCATCACCCTGCCGAGTGGCACGGTGACGATCAAGGTCGGCGGCACGGACGTCGTCGTAACGGATAACGCGGTGACAGTGAAGTCGGGAACGATCGATCTTGAGGGCACCGTGAACATCAAGGGTCCGGTCAATATTGATGGCGCGTTACGCGTAACGGGCAACATCGACGGCGCCGGCAACATCATGGCCGTCGGCGACAGCGACAACCACCACAAGCACTAACCCAAACATTCATCCAGCCCGCCGCGTGCGGGCTTTTTTGTACCTGGAGAAAACCCATGGCCAAGATCAATGACCAGTCTGTCGAGGAGCAATTACCGTCGACGATTCGCCCGCCTGTTACCCCTCAAGCGCGAACTGCTGATTTGCTGCTGAAGTTTCGCGACAAAGTCTATACCTCGCGCACGCTGTGCATCCCTGGAACGGATCGCACGCTGGCGGTGGCCAAGCACGAGGTCGAGGTGTCGGCGTCCGATGAGCAGGCTGTCAGCTTCCTGAAGACGCATCCCGAACTTGAACCGTTGGAGTGACATAGATGATCGGAATGGATCGCCACACCGGCCAACCCATTTCCGGCATCGCTCACTTGCGCCAGTCGATCCCCGACATTCTGGGCACGCCGCTGGGTAGCCGGCGGCACCGGCCGGAATACGGCAGCAAGATACGGCGGTTTATCGACTTGCCCGTTAACAAGGGCTGGATCAGCTCCGTGCAGGCGGAAGTCGCGCGCGCGCTGGGCCGCTGGGAGCCGCGTTTGAAGCTGGATCGGGTCAGCGTCGTTTCGGTGATCGGCGGGCAAATCAATCTGGAAATCGCCGGTCAGTACCTGGGCGACAGCGTCACGTTAGAGGTGACCGTATGAATATCGTGGATCTGTCGGCGTTACCGGCGCCGACCGTGCTGGAGCCGCTCGACTTCGAGGACACCTATCAAGACACGCTAGGCGTCTTTCGCGGGTACATGGGCGACAACTGGACGGCGGTGCTGGAGAGTGATCCGGTGGTTAAGGTGCTGGAGACGGGCGCCTATATCAAGGTCGGTAACCGCGCCCGGGTCAACGACGCGGGCAAGGCCCTGCTGCTGGCGTACGCCATTCGCGGCGACCTCGATCACCTAGGGGCTAACGTCAATTTGAAACGCCTGGTTATTCAGGCGGCGGATCTGCAAGCGGTGCCGCCGGTGCCCGAGGTCAAGGAAGAGGATGACCCGTTTCGCGAGCGCATCCAGTTGGCCTATGAAGGCCTGACCACGGCCGGCCCGCGTAACAGCTACATCCTGCACGCGCGAAATGCCTCGGGGCTGGTGGCGGATGCGTCGGCCGAAAGCCCTGCGCCTTGTTACGTTACGGTAACGGTGCTGAGTTCTGAGGGTGACGGGCGCGGCGTGGCCAGTCCTGAGTTGCTGGCCACGGTGCGGGTCGAGCTGAACGACGATGACGTGCGCCCGGTTGGTGATCGGGTCACGGTCAAGAGTGCGGAAATCATTGATTACCGCATTGACGCGATTCTGCACATGACCGGCGCCGGCCCCGAAATGGATGCCAGTTTGGCGGAAGCCAAGGCCCGGCTAGCGGCATGGATCAATCCCCGCAAGCGCCTGGGTGTGGAGGTCGCACGTTCCGCGATCGACGCGCAATTGCACGTTGCCGGCGTTTCCCGGGTGGAGTTGCCCGACTGGGTCGATCTGGCCCCGACGAAAGAGCAGGCAGCGTTCTGCGTGGGCTACACCGTGACGATGGCGGGTTGACATGAAGAGCTTTCTGCCGATCAACAGCACGCAACTGGAACGGGCCATGGAGGCCGGTTTTTTCGAGAAGACGATTGTCCCGCTGCGTGACCTGTACAACGCCGATACCTGTCCGGCGCACCTGCTGCCGCATCTGGCGTGGGCGTGGTCGGTCGATCGCTGGGACTACCGATGGCCCGAGGCAACAAAGCGCGCGGCCATTAAGGCCTCGTATTACATCCACAAGCACAAGGGCACGATCGGCGCGCTGCGCCGGGTGGTCGAACCGCTGGGCTATCTGATCGAGATTGTCGAGTGGTTCCAGGCTGTGCCCGAGGGCGTGCCAGGCACCTTCGCCTTGAAAGTTGGCGTGCTGGATACCGGCATCACCGAGGAAATGTATCAGGAGCTTGAGCGCCTGATTGATGACGCCAAGCCCGTCACGCGACACTTGACCGGTTTGGCGATCAGCCTCGAAACGCAAGGCGATTTGAATGTCGGCGTAACGCTGTACGACGGCGATGTAATCGACATTTACCCACCCGAAATGCGCGACATTGAGGTCACCGGTAGTTACGGCGTGACCGGTCGCGAGCACTCCATTGACACCCTGGATATTTATTCATGATTGATGCGAACTCTAAATTTCTCGCGATCCTGACTGATGTGGGGGCGGCCAAGCTGGCGAATGCCAACGTGCTTGGCGTTCCATGGAACATCACTCAAATGGGGCTGGGGGACGCCAACGGCGCCGACCCTCAGCCCGGCCCCAAGCAAACCAAACTGATCAACGAGTGGCGGAGACGGCCTCTAAATCAGCTGATGATTGATCCGGTCAATCCGGCGGTGATCATTGCCGAGCAGGTTATACCAGCCGATGAGGGCGGTTACTGGATCCGCGAGGTCGGGCTGTACGACGCCGACGGTGATCTAGTGGCGGTGGCCAATTGTGCGCCAAGCTTTAAGCCGATCCTCTCGCAGGGATCGGGCCGCACACAGGTGGTGCGGATGAATCTGATTGTTTCCAGTACCGCGCAAATCACGCTGAAGATCGATCCAGCGGTAGTGCTGGCAACTCGGGAATTCGTCGATTCGCGCATTCTTGAAGAGCTGAGCAAGCTCGACATTAAGCAGTCGGTACGCGCGGCCACTACCGGCAATATTGCCCTGGTCGGTTTACAGGTGGTGGACGGTGTTTCGCTGAATGCAGGCGATCGTGTGCTGGTGAAAAATCAGGCTGCCGCCAAGGACAATGGCCCCTATGTGGTGGCTAACGGTGCTTGGGTGCGGGCCAAGGATGCCGACAACAATGTGAAGTTGACGCCAAACCTGACGGTGGCTGTAGAGGTTGGTGCGACTCAGGCCGACACGATCTGGCAGTTGGTGACAGATGGCCCGATTGTCGTAGGTGCAACCGCATTAACGTTCAAGGACATTACTGACGGCCTTGCCCGTTTGTTTTCGCCGAGTTTTGCCGGCAATCCGACAGCCCCGACCCCGTCGCGTTTCGACAGTAGCAAGTCGGTAGCGACGACCGAATTTCTGAAGCAGCGCGGCGTTGAGTTTTCCGGCTTCACCACGAACACGGTGAGTCTCGTGCTGACCGCTGCCCATGTCGGTGGGCTTCACAGCTTCGCCGACGCCGGCCAGCTCATGGCGACCTTGCCACCTACTGCAGGTGTTGCGAATGCGGCCACTATCACGCTGGCCTGCGCCGGCGCGGGTGGGTTAAAAGTCGTGGCTTCGGGTGCTGATCTGGTCTCCACCGCGACCGGTATAGCTGGGCCGCTGGTGTTGGCTCTTGGTGATACCGCCGAATTCATCAGGCTACAAGATCAGTGGCTACTGGTTGGCGGCACGGTGGCTCTGCGCTTCGCTGGGACGATGACCGGCCCCAACTTCGTGACACAGCCGAAATTCGATAACGGCAAGGCGCTGGCTACAACCGAATTTGCTCAGCGTGCCCAGGGTAGCTACGCCGATTCGGTGGCCTACAGCGGCAACACAACGCTCACGGCAGCGGATGTCGGTCGTTTGGTTGCCATTGGTGGAACATCGGCCACGGTTACCCTGCCAGATGCTACGACTGTGCCGCTGGGGGCTGTGATTACCTTGTTGGCAAGTACCACCGTGGGGCTGACTATTCGGGCACAGACGGGGCAGTCGGTGGCCAGTCTTTCCAGCGTCAACGGCCCGCTTTCGGTGGCGCCTTCGACTATGTCGGTTCTCCGACGGTTGAATGACGGCACGGGCTGGGTGCTTGAGGATGGTGATGCGGCGCTGAAATACTCGCCGCTGTTTTCGTCCCAGCAGTTGGCCAATGGCTATCAGAAGCTGCCAAGCGGTTTGATTATTCAATGGATCTTTACCACCACGCTCGGATCACAAGGCGCGCTGTCGGTCTGGCCCATTGCATTCCCCAACGCCTGTTTGTTTGCCGCTGTTACCTGCTCAAATGGTGAATCCCCCGCTATGGTTTCGATTGGGGCGCGAAGCAAATCGCAGGTAGGGGCTTTTGCTTCGGCGCTGCCTGTATCCATCGGCTTTATTGGAATCGGATATTGAAAGGGGATCGAATGTTTTCTTCGAGATCAGAGCGCGGGTTCTATGACGCCGCGATTCATACCGTCATGCCGACGGACGTAGTGGAAATTTCGGCGGGCTATCACGTCGAGCTGCTGGCGGGGCAGTCAGCGGGCAAGGTGATCGAATGGGGGGATGATGGCTATCCCGTCCTGGTAGAGCCGCAACAACCCGGCCCCGACGAACTGGCAGCTGTTGCGCGTGATTGGCGCGATCGTCAATTGACCCTAACCGATCCGCTGGTGTCCCGGCATCGCGACGAGATCGAGGAGGGTGGTCCGACCTCGATCACGGCTGAGCAGTATGCCGAGCTGCAAGCGTACCGCCGGCAATTGCGCGACTGGCCAGAAGGCGGGCAATTCCCGCTCGATGACCATCGTCCGATTGCCCCGTTGTGGATGACCGGCCCGCTTCAATAAACGCCCCGCACTGACGGGGCGTTTTCTTTTCCGTTACGCGTAACACGAACACCCCACAACAGCCTCGCGGATGCGGGGCTTTTTCGTTTCTGGAGATTGGACTTTATGAGTTTCTTTCACGGCGTTACGACCACCGAAATCAAGACGGGCGCGCGCACCATTTCGCTGCCGTCGTCTTCGATCATCGGTCTTTGCGACACCTTCACCCCGGGCATTCTCGGCGGCGGTACGGCCAAGGCCGGCGAGCTGAAGTTGATCACCACTGAGCGCGAGGCGATCGCCGCCTTTGGTGCTGACTCGGCTATCACCAAGGCCTGTCAGGCGATCTACGTCAAAGCCAAGGCGGTGATCGTCGCCATCGGCGTGCCCAAGCTGGAAGACGCCGCGCTGCAAACCTCGGCGATCATCGGCGGCGTTCTGGTCTCGGGCCAGCGTACCGGCCTGCAAGCGCTGATCGACGGCAAAAGCATGTACAACGCACAGCCGCGGTTGTTGATCGCGCCGGGTCATACCAGGACTCAAGCGGTGGCTACGGCGATCGACAGCGTGGCGCAGAAGCTGCGCGCGATCGCCATCCTCGACGGCCCGGGTACCACCGATGAGGCCGCCATGGCCTACGCCGAGAACTTCGGCAGCCGCAACCTGTACATGGTCGACCCGGGTGTGCAGTTCTGGGACACCGTCACCAGCGCGACGATCGATGCACCCGGCTCGGCCTGGGCGGCGGGTCTGTTTGCGTGGACGGATGCTGAGTACGGTTTCTGGGCATCGCCTTCGAACAAAGAGTTCGCCGGCATCACCGGCACCGGCCGCGCGGTCGAGTACCTGGACGGCGACGAGACGTGCCGGGCCAACCTGCTCAACAACGCCAATATCGCCACGATCATCCGTGACGACGGTTATCGCCTGTGGGGTAACCGCACGCTGTCGAGCGATCCGAAATGGGCGTTCGTCACCCGCGTGCGCACGCTGTTCATCCTGATGGATGCGGTGCAGGCCGGGCACAAGTGGGCGGTCGATCGCTCGATCACCAAGACCTACGTCAGTGACGTGACCAACGGCCTCAACGCGTTCATGGCCGACCTGAAAGCCCAGGGCGCGATCATCAACTTTGAAGTGTTCCCGGACACCGAGCTGAACACGGCCAGCCAGATCGCCCAAGGCAAGGTGTATTGGCGCATCCGCTTCACCGACGTGCCGCCGGCAGAGAACCCGAATTTCCTTTTCGAAGTCACCGATCAATGGATGACCGAAGTGCTTGAAGCAGCCTAAGGGGGCTTAGCAGATGATTCCTCAGACTTTGTGCAACACCAACCTGTTTGTCGACGGCGTGAACTTCTCCGGCGACGTGCCGAGCATGACGCTGCCCAAGCTGACCACCAAGACCGACGAGTATCGCGGCGGTGGCATGGCCGGCTCGATCGAGATGAATCAGGGTCTTGAAAAAATGGAGGCGAGTTTCGTCACCAAGGGCGTGCGCCGTGAGTCGCTGAAGTACTTCGGCCTCGCCGATGGCACCGCCTTCAATGCCACGTTCCGGGGGGCCTTCCGTGGCCAGAAGGGTGCAGTGACGGCAGTCGTCGCCACCTTGCGCGGCCTGCTCAAAGAGGTCGACCTGGGCGACTGGAAGGCCGGTGATGCGGCCGAGATCAAGCACGCCGTCGCGGTCACCTATTACAAGCTCGAAATCGACGGGCGCCTGATGTACGAAATCGACATGGTCGCCGGCATTCAAGTCGTCGACGGTAAAGATCAACTGGCGGAAGTACGCGCCGCGCTCGGCCTCTAAGGGACTAGAACAATATGACTCACGCAACTGATAAACCACTGCCTGCCTGGCTGTCGATCACCGCTGACGGCGCTGTGGTGACGCTCACGCGTCCGAGCGAGGCCAACGGCGTCAACGTCGAAACGCTGACCATGCGTGCGCCATCGGTGCGCGCGGTGCGTGCCGCTGATCACGCATCGAACGGTAACGACGAACAGCGCGAATTGATGTTGTTCGCCGGCCTGACTGAGGTAGGGCTCAAGGATCTGGAAGGGCTCAAACTGACGGACTATCGCCGTGTGCAAACGGCCTATTCGACTCTGGCGCCTGATACCGATTACTCCACGTCGAAACCGGCGTGGCTGTCGGTCACCACTGATCAAGCGTTGGTGACGTTTTCGAGCCCGAGCAAGATCAACGACGTGCTGGTCGACAAGCTCGCCTTGCGTTCGCCGACCGTGCGTGACGTGCGCGAAGCCAACCGCGAGGCCGGCGGTGACGCCGAGCAGCGCGAGCTGGTGCTGTTCTCCGCGTTGTCCGGTGCGCCGGTGGCGGATCTGGAGAATCTCAAGCTGGTGGACTTCAGCCGCTTGCAGGCCGGCTATTTTCGCATGGACAACGACGACGGGCTTTAACCCCAACGTGATCAAAGGGGCGGCAAAACGTCTGGCGGCGGAGACTGGATTTTCTGCCGCCGAAATCCAGGCAATGCCCTTTGCGGAAATGGTGTGGTGGCTCACGGACTGAGCCGCTTTCCGGTAAGGCTGGGCATATGGGGGCCATGACATGGCGAACAAACTCGCCCTCGGGCTGGTCATTGGCGGGGCTGTCAGTTCGACAGTCGGCGCCGCGTTCAAGGACGTAACAGGGCGTATCAAGCGCCTTGAGGAAGAAGGCAAGAAAGCGCGCGTTTTGCAGCGTGCGATCGGCGACACCATTCGCCTGCGCGATGAGTGGAAAAAGGCGCATGACAGCGGTGCGGCCGGCGCGTCGAAACTGCTGGGCCGGTTGAACTCCAATCTCGACAGCTTGAAAAAGCAGGGTGTTGAGGTCGGCAGACTGGAGAAGGCCTATCAGTCGATGGGTCGGACGGCGAACAAGGCCGAGCAGAAAGCCCGGGGACAGCAGCAGCTTGATGCCGGCGTTAAAGGCATGAAAGGCGCTGCCGGCGCGGCAGTGGTTGGGATCGGCGCCCTGGCGGTGCCAACAAAGGTCAGCGCCGATTTTGGCGCGATCGTGCGGGACATCGCGATCAAGGCCGGCATTGCCAACAAGCCGCAAGAGCAGGAGATGTCGCGCAAGATTATCGACACCTCGCGCGATACTGGCATGGCGCGCAACGACGTGGCCGACGTGGTCAACCAGTTGGTCGGCGCCGGTATGGATCTGAGCAAGGCGCTGGAGTACGCGCCGGTCGCGGCCAAGTTCGTGGTCGGTCAGGGTTCCAGCGGCGTCGACACGGCGAAAATGATCAATGCCCTGGGGCAAAACGCCAAGATCACCGACCCCAAACAGATGCAGCAGGCGCTTGAAGCGATCGCCTACCAAGGGCAGGCGGGCAGCTTTGAGGCGGCCGACATGGCCAAGTGGTTTCCCGAACTGCTGGCCAACATGGCCAGCAATGGCATCACCGGCATGGACGCGGTGACGCAACTGGGTGCCATGCTGCAGGTGCAGATGAAACAGGCGGGCAGCTCGGACGAGGCGGCCAACAACCTGAAAAACTGGATGGGCAAAATCGGCTCAACCGACACCGTCAAGGCATACCAAAAGGCCGGCATCGACTACAAGGGTTCGATGCAGACCGGTTTGCAAAACGGTATGTCGACGCTTGAGACGAGCATGGCGCTGGCTCAGAAGTACATTCAGGCGACGGATCCTAAGCGTGCGGCGGCGATGGCTGAAGCGACGTCGAAGATCAGCAAGGAGGCCGACCCGGACAAGGCCAAGGCCATGATGGCCTCGCTTGAAGAGTCGTTGAAAACCGGTGACCTGTTCGCGGACATGCAGGTTAAGGCCGCGCTGTCGGCCTACATGCAGAACAAAGCGCTGTATGCGCAGCTTAAGAACGATTCGCGCGATGCGGCCGGGATCCTCGACAAGAACCTTGCCGAGCGGCGTCAATCGTCGTCGCAGAAGTGGGCCGAGGTGGCGCAGTCGATGGACGATGCCATGCGCAGCGTGGGGGACGCGTTACGGCCGGTCACGGATCTGGTGGCCGATTCGCTGACCAAGGTCACCAAGGGCATCACGTCGCTGTCTGACAGCGCGCCCGGGGTGGTGACGGGTGTCGTCGTCGTCGGCGGTGGCCTGATCGCGCTCAAAGGCTTGTTCAGTTCGTTCAAGATCGGCAAAGGCCTGTTCAATCTGGCGCGCGGATCCTTGGGCGGCGGCAAGTCCGGCGAGGTGCAGAAGGTCTTTGTGACCAACTCCAAGGACGGTGACGGCGATGGCGGCGACGACAAGGAGGCCGAACCCAAGGGCAAGGCCGGCAAGGCGCTGTCGCTGGTAGAAACCGGCCTCAAGGCTGTGGCCGCGTACAAGGGCGTGCCCGTCGACGGCGAGGGCGACGACGAGGGCGGCGAGGGTGAAGACAAGAAGGCCGGCAAGTTCGATCTGATCAGCACCGGCCTCAAGGTGGTTTCAATTGCCAAGGAAGCGGCCTCAGGTGGCGACGACGATGGCGACGGCGGCGAGTCAGGCGGTGGCGGCGACGAGGTCAAAAAGGTGTTTGTCGTCAACGCCAGTGCCATGGGCGGCGCCGGCGGAGCGGGTGGTGCAGACGGCCCGGGTGAATCGCGTCGACGTTCGCGTGGGTCGAGACGCTCCCGCCGTCGTGCCGGCGGTTCGCGTCCGCCCGTACCCCGTCCGCCGGTGCCTGTACCACGGCCGCCGATTCCGCCAGTGCCGCCGGTACCCGGGGCGGCGGCGTCCAAGCTGGGCACGGTCATGAAGGCGGCCGGCAAGGTCGGCAAGGTCGGCAAGTTCATTCCAGGCGGTTCGCTGATGGAAGCCAGTTCCATGGCTTACGACACCTTTGAGAACGCCAAGACCAAGGATGAAAAGGCCGAGGGTTACGGCGCGGCGGCCGGCAATATGGCGGGCACCATGGCCGGCATGGCCGCAGGGGCGGCCATCGGTTCGGTGGTGCCGGTCATCGGCACAGCGATCGGCGGCTTGATCGGGGCTTACCTCGGTAGCCAGGGCGGCGCCGCGCTGGGCGGTTCCCTGGGCAAAGCGCTGTTCGGTGGCGAGGACGAAAAGCCCGAGGAAAAAGCCCCGGTGCCGACGACCCCGCTGATGATGGCGCAGGTGCCGCCGCAAGGCCCGGTGCTGGGTGATGCTGCGCGCTCGATGGCGGTCACTGAGCCGCTGAAGTCGGCGGCGTTGGCGATCCAGGCCAAGGAGCCAGAAAAGCCGGTACCGGCGAAAGTCGATCAGCAGTTTCAATACTCGCTGAACATGCCGGTCACGGTGCAGGGTGATGTCAAAGACCCGCAGCAAATGGCTCAGGATCTGATGCCACACATGCAGCGAATGATGGCCGACGCGGCGAAACAGAACGCCGCCAAGCTGTACGACGAACCGCATATCTAAGGGGCATTCATGGCTTACATGGAACAGATGCAATCAAGCCTCAAGTATCTGACCGAGGCGGCCGAGACGGGCCGGCGTAGCGCCGAAGGGATGTTGACGCCGGTCAATGGCGCAATCAGCGAACTGACCGGCGCGGCGTCCGAGCTGGAAAACATTCCGTTCGTGGGGCCGGCGATCGGCGCCAAGCTTCAGCGGGTGATGCGCAGTGTGGATGCCGCGCAAGCCAAGGTCGGTCAGGTAGTGGCGGTGTACGGTCGAGCGACCCGCGCCGCCACTGAGGTGCAAGAGCGGTTAGGCACGCTGAAGGAACAGGCGGGCAAGGCGGCGACGGCGATCAACAACGTCGCCGGCAAGGTCAGCCCGGCGCTGGCCAACATCGTGCCGACCAGCGCCTTTGCCGTGGACGCCACGCCGGCGCCCGAGGCAGTGAAGCCGTTCCCGCACTTGATGATCATCCAGCCGCGCGACCCGAAACTACAGCCGTACTATTTCAACCTGGACACAGCCGCATTCGACGAGCTGAGCCGCTCGACAGAATTCCGCTGGGCCTCGCAGGAGCGTTTGTCGCGCCGGCCGGCGCAGCAGGCCGTGGGCATGGGTGAGGAAAAAATGACGCTCAAGGGCACGATTTATCCGGGCTTCAAGGGTGGGCTTAAGCAGCTCGACACCTTGCGCTCGATCGGCGCCAGGCTTCAGCCGCTGACCCTGACCACGGGGTATGGCGAGGTGATCGGGACGTGGTGCCTGAAGAACATCAACGAAGAACAAAGCGCGCTGTTGCACGGCGGCATCCCTCGGAAACAGGGCTTCACTCTGGAGTTTGTGCGTTATGGCGATGACATGCAGGACATCTGACGGCGACATGCTCGATGTCATTTGCCACAACTACTACGGGCACCTCAACGGCAGCACCGAGGCGGTGCTTGATGCCAATCAGGGGCTGGCCGATGAGCCACAACCCTACCGGGTCGGGGTGCTGATCACGTTGCCGGATCTGCCCACCCCGACCGCCGAAAGCGTCAGCCTTTGGGATTGACCGTCGACCACCTCGCCGCCGGCGCGCTGCTGCGTCACGCCTAACGGCTCATCGTTTTCTGTCCCGCCTTGTGCGGTTTTTTTTTGGGCAATATTTCATGACCCCGATGTTTCGAATCGTCGCCGATGGTGCCGACGTCACGGCCAAGATCAACGATCGGCTTCTGTTGCTGCGCACCTCGGACAAACCCGGGATGGAGTCCGACGAGTTTGAGCTGCGCATTGATGACCGCGACGGTCAGGTGCAATTGCCAAGGCGCGGCAGCTCAATCGAGGTCTATCTAGGCTATGCCGAAACTGGCTTGGCGCGCATGGGCCGTTACATGGTGGACACGGTCGAGGTGTCCGGGCCGCCGGATTCCATCGTGATCAAGGGCAAGGCCAGCGACATGCGCGGCAGCGGCAAGACCATCCGCAGCGGAAGCTGGGAGGACGTGCCGCTGTCGAAGATCGTTGCGGACATTGCCGCGCGCAATGGCTGGCAACCGGTGTGCCCGGTGTCGACCAAGGTGCCCCGCGTCGACCAGCTCAACGAGTCCGATTTTAATTTCATCACCCGGCTGGCCAAACAGTACGATTGCACGGCCAAGGTGGCCGATGGCAAGTTGCTGGTAATGCCGCGCCAAGCCGGGCAGACCGCAAGCGGCAAGGCCTTCGGCGCGATCACCCTGACAAAAAGCGACCTCAGCCGCTGGCAGTTCAGTCTCGGCGATCGCAACTCACATAAGTCGGTTTCGGCCAAGCATCAGGACAAGAAGACCGGCAAGCTTGCTGTCGTCAACGTCGATAACGACGACTCGCCGGATGGCCTGCCGGCGGTGCATACCGATCGGCATATCTACCCGAACGAGAGCGCGGCCAAGGCGGCCGCTAAAGCCCGACTGGCGGCTTTCAACCGGTCGACCGCTGACGTGCGTTTCGAGATGCCCGGGCGAACGGACATCTTCGCCGAGCGGCCCATCATCGCCCTGGGCTTCAAGGTCGGACTCGATGGCGAGTACCTCGCCGATTCGGTGGAACAGGTCTTCACCCAATCCGGCTGGTCCACCACTGTCGAATGCAATGCCGGCAAGGAAGGTAAGAGTAAGGGCAAGAAAAAGAAGGGCGCCAAGCCGCCGCTGAAGGTGGTGAACGTCGAGAAGCAGTAACCCAACCTGTCGCCGCCATCGAGCGGCTTTTTTGTGTCTGGAGTGTTTATGTCGATCACGGAGCAACAGCTACAAACCATCATGCCGAACGCCCGCCGCCAAGCGGGCGTTTTTGTATCTGCCCTAAACGCAGCCATGGCGCATCGGCAGATCAACACGCCGAAACGCCAAGCCGCGTTTCTGGCGCAAGTCGGTCACGAGTCGGGCCAATTGCAGTACGTCCGCGAGCTAGGCGGCAACCAGTACCTGAGCAAATACGACACCGGCAACCTGGCTGCAAAACTGGGCAACACGCCGGCAGCAGATGGTGATGGCCAGCGCTATCGCGGTCGCGGTCTGATCCAGGTCACCGGCCACGACAATTATCTACGCTGCAGCCTGGCGTTGTTCGGCGACGAGCGATTGCTGCGCACGCCTGAGTTGCTTGAGCTGCCGCAATGGGCCGCCGAGTCTGCCGCGTGGTTCTGGGCGGTGAACGGGCTGAACGCGCTGGCAGATCAAAACGAATTCAACACGATCACCCGCAGGATCAATGGCGGTCTCAACGGCCTGCAGGATCGGCTGGAGTTGTGGGGGCGGGCGAGGGCGGTGCTATGCGTTTCGGCGAACTGATCCCGGCGCCGTACCGGCTACTGGCAAAAGGCGTGCTGCTGGTCGTCTTGGTCGGTGGTTCCGCGGCCATTACTTGGCAAGTCCAGGATTGGCGCTATGGCAAACAGCTCGCAGAGCAGGCCCGACTCCACACCGAAACCCTCAACCAACTGAATCAGGTCTCGGCCGCTCAGCAGCGTGCCGAACAGGACAAACGCCTCGCGCTCGAGCAGCGCCTGGCTACCAGCGAACAAACCCATTACCGAGCCTTGAGTGATGCCCAACGTGATCAAGGTCGCCTGCGCGACCGCCTTGCCACTGCTGATCTGCGCCTGTCAGTCCTACTCGATGCCACCACCGGCGCCGGCAACGGATCGTTGTCAGCCACCACCGCCACCGGCGGCGTGGTTCATGGCCCCACAAGAGCCGAACTTGACCCAGCGCATGCTAAACGAATTATCGGCGTTACCGATGACGGCGACCGGGGGCTGATTGCCCTCGCGGCCTGTCAGGCGTACGCCAAAGAAGTCTCAACACCGAAGTGAAAAAGAGCGGTCGATCCCGATGCGTCAACATCCGGATAGACCGCCGTCCCTGCAGATTGTCCCTGCAAGTCCAGCCAAGGCTCTTGCTCCGTGCACAAAGCGCGGCGAGCCTAGCACCTGTTTATCCATACAGTAAAGGTCTTGCTATTTATGTCTACACCCATCATCCCTTGGATGGGCGGCAAACGCCGCCTGGCCGATCGCCTCATTCCGCTTTTCCCGCCACACGAATGCTACGTTGAAGTCTTTGCGGGCGGTGCCGCGCTCTACTTCATGAAGCCCCAGCCATCGCCGGTCGAAGTCCTGAACGACATCAACGGCGACCTGGTCACGCTTTACCGCGTCGTGCAGAACCACCTCGAAGAGTTCGTGCGCCAGTTCAAATGGGCACTCAGTTCGCGGCAGGTGTTCGAATGGCAGAAGATGACCCGCTCTGAAACTCTCACCGACATCCAGCGCGCCGCCCGATTCTTCTACCTGCAGCACCATGCGTTTGCCGGCAAGGTCTCCGGGCAGTCGTTCGGCACTGCGACCACCGCACCGGCCATCAACCTGCTACGCATCGAGGAAAACCTCTCGGCCGCGTGGCAGCGCCTGTCCGGCACCTACGTCGAAAATCTCCCCTGGCTTGAATGCGCTGAACGTTACGACCGTCCCCATACCTTCCATTACATGGACCCGCCTTACTGGCAGACAGCCGGATATGGTGTGGATTTTCCGTTCGAGAACTACGAACGGATGGCCGACTTTATGCGCCGCTGCAAAGGCAAGGTGATGGTCAGCATCAACGATCATCCCGATATCCGACGCGTGTTCGAGGGATTCCATTTGGAGACACTAGACATTCGCTACAGCAACACCAATCAACGCCAGAGCAAAGCTGAGGTCAGCGGCGAACTGGTGATCATGAATTGGGAGCCGGAATCATTGGGAGGACTGTTCTAGAATATTTCGAGCATCTCCAAAAGCAAGTTATTGCGATTAGGATTGACGGTCGCAGGAGTGTTGGAGTTCGAATCTCTCCTTCACCGCCACATTCAGTAAACGCAAACCCCTGATTTTCCTAGAGAAAGTCGGGGGTTTGTGGTTTTTGGCGTCTGAAAAAAGGCCATATGGGACTGAGATGGGACTGGTGCATTGTTTTGGTGCGGAAATGGCGCCTGCCGAATGTGTGGCTGAATTTCGCCGGTGATGCCATGAGCTAAGCTTTGCGAACCCAACTCAAAGGATGAATTCCATGCCATATGACTCTGACTCCAACATTGCCACGGCTGATGCTCTGACTTTGATTCTGCAGAACCAGCATGCCTTGGGGGCGGCGATAGAAGAGGTCACCAAATGGCTTTCAGAGAATGGCGTGGAGAATGTCGCTGCTAACGCGGTCACGGCTATGGAAACCTTGGACGCAAACGCGAAAGCGCTTACAGATGCGATTATGCGACTAAGGCGGTCATAAGAGTTTGGTCGACCTTCCGTCCAAATGTGGGCGACACAAGTTACCAGCAGAGTTTGCAAGCTTAGTTCAAGGAGTTTTATGAAAGCACCTGGAAGAAATGAACCATGTTGGTGCGATTCAGGAAAGAAGTATAAACACTGCCACCGAGACATTGAAAGTAAACCTCCTGTAGAGTTCCATACTGTAATCCAAGCTCTCAAATCTTTCGAAAAAAGTATGAAGAAGTGCAGCGTTCCGATATCTCTGCTGCACGAATGTTCCAATAAGATAATTAATGCACATACAGTTTCAAAGAGTTCATCCTTAAAAGCGATATCTAAAGATGGGCATGTGCTAGAAACATCCGTGGATTCTAAGAGTGGTGCTGCCTCTAAAATAGTAATTAAAGAAGTTGGCATTAACAAAGCTTCGGTGTTTTCCGGGTTTTGTTCCGTTCATGACAAAAATTTATTTGCGCCAATTGAGGGCGGACCGTTTAGAGTTATACCGCTACATTGCTTTCTAGTAACATATCGTGGAATTTCAAAGGAATTTTTCAGTAAGAACTATGCTTCAAAAGTGTTTGAGTTGATGAAAACCCTCGACAGAGGAAAAAGCTTACATCACCAGATAGCGATCCAAGTCGAGGCTGGCCGGCTTGGCAATAATAACGATTTAACCACAAACGATCTAAAGTACATAAAATCAAAACTCGATGACATGTTAATTTCAAATGATTATTCCGGTCTGAATTATGCTGTATTTACCCTTGATTCTCCTCCTCCAATTATGGGGAGTGCTATAGTCGGGCCGACGTTCGATTTTAACGGGAATGAGGCTCAGAAAATTTCGAGTTCTCCAAGTCAAGTTCCAGATTATATGGCTATCAATTCTTTTTCTAGTGGGGGTGAAGGATATATAGTTTTGTCTTGGTTGTCAGAGCACTCCAAAACCTGCAGTAAATTAATGGCGCAGTTTTTGGAGAAAAAGTTGACGGCAGATAGTCTGGCGGTTTTCATGATACTTCTCATTGAGAACTTTTATATGTCTCCAAGTTGGTGGCGCTCGCTTGATGACGAAACGCAAAGCCTAATAATAAGCCTTTATGCACAAGGAGTGGAGGATGATACATACGGCGACTCAATAGAAAACCGTCGCCCCCTAAATTTTCCATCTATTAAAAATGTTCTAATGTCGCCATTGATCTAGGCCGCGTCTGTCTAAAGTTGCTTTCCCTGCCGCATAGCCCAACCAAATGTTTTATTCAAATTTCTCAGCACATTGAGGATGCGTAGGTGTACCCATAATTCCAGCCTATGTTCAATCGGCCCCCACACCAAGCCACGGTGTGGGGGCCTTTTTTGCGCCGCTTGGAAACCACTCCCCCCGGGGCTGGTCTACCATGGCCTGACATTCTGGCGGATATTTACCGCGACCGATTCGAACAGGAACACCGTGCATGTCTTATGCTTATGAAGGGTTGGCCACCGTCGAGGTGCTGGCCCTTTACCAGAATCAGCCACCCACCAAGCTGATCACCCTGGAATTGAACGTGCGTCTGCGCGGCGCGGGGCACCAGCGCTTTCGCGTGGAGTTTGACCATTATCTGCACGGCCCTCAGCACGCCAATGCCCTGCGTCTGGTGTTGCCGGGAGGTCTGTTGTTGCAAGGCCCGATCGTCGATGGCCGCAACAAGGCGGCGGGCGGCTGGTTGCTCATCGATGTCGAAGCGCACGAGCTGCCGCTTGAGCCGCCGGCCTATCTCAACGGCTGGAAATGGGAGTGAGGATGAACGATGCATTTTCCACGTTGAGCTTGCCGGCCGCGATTCGCGCCCAGGCGTCTCAATTGCTGGCCGCCATCAAGGGCGCGAGCGGTCTGGCCGAATTGCTGCGTGAAGCCGGCCGCGCCGAGGGGTTTGTCCTGGGGATCGAAACCGTGCATGCGCTGGGCGCGATCGACGTCGAAAATCTCTATGCCGTCATTGAGTCTGCCGCGCAAAAACGCCATGCGGAGCTGTCCGAATGATCGGCGAAGGCATTCACGAAGAGGTGCTGCGCGCCCTGGTCGAACAACACGCGGTGCGCGAGTGTTTGGTGGCGAGGATCGCCGGCGGCCCCGACTGGGGCCTGTCGATTCGCCTGGGCGGCAGCGGCGCCCGCTGGGTGCCGGTGCGCTCACGACGTGAGTCGCTGCGCACCTGGGCCAGCCTGACCGCGGTGGGGCGCTTTGCCGACAGCGTCGGGCTAGGTGGATTCAGTGTTGAGCTTTAAGCGGTAAGTGGTTGAAGGCGACGACACCATCCCCACGACATTAGGACCTGCCCACATCCAAAGTCTGGATAGAAATTCCAACCCCTTCCAAGATCACCACAGGCCGGTTCAAGCCATAAAACAAGAGCATCTGCGCTCAATCGTTCGGTTCCTAGCGATCTATTGCGGCTTCCGATGTGCCCTAAATTTGACCTAATCGACATTGAGATTTCACCGATTAATGCAAAGCCTTCGAAGGTGAAGCCTTTCTGGCTCTAGCAGCTTTCGGGGGATTAACGACCGAAGCGTCGACACTGCCTTCCTCCCCATCTTTCGCAAGAACCAACGTGACGCCCGACACTGCTATGGTTAAGCCAGGCAACCTTGATCCGGTCGAGTCTTTCGGCGCAACGCTCGTACCATCGCCGCTGAAGTGCATAGTCAATCCCCACCAACCAGCGTGGATTTTTTTCTCTCGCAGCAGTGCGATGATGAGATCGTGAATCGAGAAGCTCTGATCATTGCTTGGCATGCAGTAGTCCTGCTTTGGATGATTGCGTTTGGGAAGGATAGTCACGTACCTGCATCGCAGGGATATCTACTCCCATTTTGCCGAAAGCAGTCTCATAGGGCTGGCTGCTTTCGGCCAAAAGCAGTCACTCGGCCAGTTACTAATGGACACCTCCTCTCACAGCTCGGTCGAGCGTTGGTAATTTCTGCGTCTGACTGTAGTGGCAAATTCAATGCTTACTGTATCTGCTTCTGCTGAAGTAGCGCCGGTTACCATTATTTCTCCCCTTGGAGGAAGTATTGCCTTATGCCGGACATCACTAACTTATACCTGTTCATCAGTGCTGCCTCGCTGTTGCTGATAGTGCCCGGCCCTAATATGGCCATCGTTACCAGCCATGCAGTAGCACACGGCTGGCGCGCCGGGCTCGCCGCTGCTCTGGGAATAACTCTGGCCGATGTACTGATGACTGTTGCCGTGAGCACGGGCCTCGGTGCGTTGGTAATGAGTTGGGCTCCCGCGTTTAACTTGGTGCGGTGGGCAGGCGCTTGTTATCTGATGTGGTTGGCATGGCAGGCATTGAAGTCACGCCCAACAGACACTGGTTCTCACGCCACCTTGGCATCAAAAGAGAAGATATTTCTCCAAGCGACATTCAATAGCCTATTAAATCCAAAGGCGCTGCTGTTCTTCATGGTCTTTCTGCCGCAGTTCGTAACCATAGGTGGCAGTCACGTAACCACGCAATTGATGTTTTTAGGATTGCTGCTCGCATTAATGGCTTTGATCTTCCATTTCCTGCTTGGGCTGTGCGCCGGACGACTGAATGGTCGCCTCCGTGACGGCCTGATCGATAGACGCCTCGGGGCCTACTGCTTCGCTGCGGTGATGGCTTCATTGGCGGCGCGGTTGTTACTGCTCAGCCGACCGAGTTAAGGATCTGCCGGAATGGCTCCGCCTGGCACGTTCGCTTGTACGTTGCACCGTCTGATAACGGTGCAACGCCCTTCATCATTACTGCCTGATCAAATCACAGCCTTCAGGTTTGGTCGAAAAACACCTGCTTCGGCTTCTACCCCGCCAAATTCCCAAGTGATTTTGTTCCGGTGCGATCGGAATCGCCGTCCCCTAATTACTTGAGGGGGCGCTGAGAAGTGGTTATCAGAAATGGAAATAGAATCGTAATTTTTCATACCTTTTCTGGCCGATCTCGTTTCCTCTGCTAGTTTTTCTAATGTTCAATTTATCGTCAGAAGATTCGCTACCAGAAAAAGCATCCAGCAAGGAAGCCTCCGTATGAACAAAACTCCCTTATTCGTCAGTGGATTACTCGCGACTGCAGTGTTGCTCGGCGCGGTGGCTGTGCAGGCGCAGACCTCGCCGGCGGTGCAGGTGCCTGGCCCCGAAGCCGATGTGAAGGTGACCGAAACCTACGTACGGATGATGGCGCGGGAGGCGTATTTCTGGGGTTGGCCGATGGCCAATATTTTCAACCGGCGGCAGAAATTCAAGGATCTGCCGGAGCCGGGCCTGATGGGCGGGATCGTACCCGTAGCGCCGATCAATCATCTGTCGATGCTCACCGATTACATTTCTCCCGGCGAGCGGCTGGTGGCCTGTCCGAATCAGGACGTGGTCTACGGTGCGGGAAGCATTGCGCTGGATATCGAACCGGTGGTGATTCAGGTGCCGGACTTCGGCGACCGATTCTGGGTGTACCAATTGGTGGACCTGCGTTCCGACAGCTTCGCCGAACTGGGCAAGATGTACGGCACCAAGCCGGGCTTCTATCTGCTGGTGGGGCCGGACTGGAACGGCAAAGTACCCGAGGGCATCACCCAGGTATTTCGCGCAAAGACCAACACCGGTTTCGTGATTCCCCGTGTGTTCCAGGACGATACGCCCGAGGACCGCAAGGCCATCCAGCACTATCTGTCGGGCATCGACATGTACCCGCTGTCCAAATACGACGGCAAACTCAAACATCGTGACTGGCGCCAGTCGCCGAAATTCCCCGCCGAGGCGTCGGGTGACGAGGAGACCCGCTGGGTGCTCCCGGAAAAGTTCTTCGATGAGTTGCCGGCGATTCTCAAGGACGCCAAACCATTGCCGGGCGAAGAGGCGCGCTATGCGCAGTTATCGGTGCTGGCGCAGATTGCCCAGCGCGATCCCGAGCTGAAAAAAGCCATGATCGACGAAGCGCAAAAGGCTGACAGCGAAGTGGTCAAACCGCTGCTGCAGTTCCGCAATTACGGCCAGCAGTTGCCGCATCACTGGAGCACCATCAGCAACGGCGCGGCGTTTGGCACCGATTACTTCCTGCGCACGGCGGTTGCCCGCTCGAACATATTCGTCAACAAACAGATTGAGACCAAGTACTTCTATCAGGATCTGGACGAGTCCGGCACGCGGCTCAACGGCGCCCAGCGCTACAGCGTGACCTTCCCTAAAGGTGCGCTGCCGCCGGTCAAGGGCTTCTGGTCGCTGACGCTGTACAACCAGCAGCATTTCTTCGCCGAAAACCCGTTGGGCCGTTATTCCCTCGGCACCAAGAACAAGTCGCTCAAGACCAATGCCGACGGCTCGCTGACGCTCTATGTGCAGAGCGATTCGCCGGGCGCGGACAAGGAAAGCAACTGGCTTCCGGCGCCGAAGGGCGCTGACTTCTCGCTCTACGTTCGTGCCTACTGGCCGGAAGCGGCCGCGATGAATGGTCAGTGGACGCCACCGGCGGTGGTCAAGGTCAACTGAACCGATTTCCCAACTGCGTTCATAAGGACAGCCCATGAACCGTTTGCGCACCACACTCACGGCCCTGGCCGTAAGCCTTTCTCTAAGCGGCCTGGCCGATGCCGCGTCGCGCTATGAAGAGCTTGCCAATCAACCTTTTGAAAAGGGCTTCCCGACTGAAGCGACAGCACGCAGCCTGATCGATGAACTGGTGTTCCAGCGAGCTGTGCAGTCGTATCTGTGGGCCCTACCGGCGATCAACATCTGGTCGATGAAGGAAGCGTCGGAGAAGCAGTTTGGCGCGGGCTACAACATCCTGCCGACCTGGAAAAAGCGCATCAATGCCAAGACTTTGGTGACCACGCCGAACTCCGATCTGGTCTACGCCATGAGCTATCTGGATCTGGCGAAGTACGGCCCGTTGGTGGTCGAAGCACCGCCCGGCGTGCAAGGCATGTTCGATGATTTCTTCCAGCGCCCGATTGTCGGGCCGACCATCGACGGCAGGACCTGGCGCGGTGACGTCGGCCTTGCCGGCCCCGACAAGGGCAAGGGCGGCACCTATGTGCTGCTCCCGCCTGATTACAAAGGGCCGGAGCCGACCGAGGGATTCGTCTACCGTTCGCGCACCAACAACGTGTTCCTGTTCTGGCGCACCTTCTTCAAGGACCCGAAAGACCTCAGCGTGCCGGTGGCCGAGGTCGAGCGCACGAAGATCTATCCGCTGGGCAAGAAGGATTCGGCCCTGCCGATGCAATTCCCCGACGCCACCGGCGCACCGATCAACATGCTGTTCCCCGAGGACGGTCGTTACTTCGACATGCTCTCGCGCTTCATCGACGCCGAAGCCGTCGACCCGGCGGACATGGACATGCGCGGGTTCCTGCACACTCTGGGCATCGAGAAGGGCAAACCCTTCGCCCCGGATGCCGAACGACGCAAGCTGCTGGATGACGCCGCGCGAACCGCGTTCAAGATGAGCAAGGTGGTGACCAGTCACCTGCTGTACAAAGAGCCGGGCGGTCTGTACTACAAGGATCGCCAGTACGTGAACACCTTCGCCGGAGAGAACACCGAGTTCCAGTCCAGCGGCAGCTTCACCAATCTTGAGCAGCGCGTGGCGTTCTTCACCTCGGCCTATTCCGACAGCCCCGGAATGGTCATGAACATGGTCGGTGCCGGCGCCAAGTATCCCGCCACCACCCGCGACGCCGAGGGCAAGTTCCTCGATGGTGCCCAGACCTACAAGCTCAACCTCCCGGCCAACGTACCGGCGGCGTTGTTCTGGTCGGTCACCGCCTACGACAACCTCACCGCGTCAGGTCTGGACAACGGCCAACCGTTCCCGTCCCTCAATCAGATGGATAAACCGGCGCAGAACAGTGACGGCTCAACCGACATCTACTTCGGCCCGACATCGCCGGGCGAGGGCAAAAACTGGATCAAGACTGTACCGGAGAAAGGTTTCCTGGTGATCGTGCGGCTGTATGGGCCGAAGCAGGCGTTTTTTGACCAGAGCTGGAAGCCAAGTGATCTGATCAAACAATAGAAATATGCTCGCGTTACCTGGTGATCAACGAGGGGTAACGCGAGCAGCTCGGTGGTCTGAGTGGACTGAAATCAATCACCGGCCTGTAATCGTCAGCGCAAAGTTGATTGTTATCACTTTTGTTTACCAAGGAAAGATCATGATCAGGCGTCTTCTTGCGCAAGCGACATTGATATCAACGTTGGCTCCGTTTGCCGCAAGCGTACAGGCGGACAATGCGGAGACAGCCAATAAAAGTAACAACCCATTGAATTTGGCACCTGGCCTAAATATTCAGGATTACTACACGCCCAAGCTCTACGATACCAACGTCCACACTAATGATGCGTTGCTGCGCGGTGCACTGCCTATGGCTGCGAATGACTTCATAGGCGTGCCACAACTCTTGCGATTCACGCTACCTGTCAGCACGCGGCCAGATCCGCACAACGGCTACAGCACCGGCATCGGCGACCTTAACGTGTTCGATATTTTCCTGCTCAAGACTGAAGGAGTGCAGTTTGGTATTGGTCCCCAGATCACTGCGCCAACAGCCGAACAGGACGAATTGGGTACAGGCAAATGGCAGGCTGGCCTATCCGCCATTGCGATCGACTCTTCGCCTCGCGGCTTGCTGGGTGCGCTCGTCCAATATCAGAGTTCGTTCGCCGGGGATCATGATCGCCCACACGTAGAGTCCGCCACGTTCCAGCCTTTCATCATCCACAACCTGGAAAAGGGCTGGTATTTGCGCTCTACGGGAACCTGGACCTTCGATTTGAAGAACGACACCCATTACATTCCAGTGGGGTTGGGCTTGGGCAAAGCGTGGAAATCGGGGAGTAACATTCTCAATGCTTTCGTTGAGCCGCAGTGGACTGTGGAGCGAAAAGGCGACGGCCTCCCGCAGTTCACACTGTTCGCGGGTATCAACGTCACTTTTGGCAAGTAACAACTACTTGCCCGAACTGAATGGCCGGTTTAAGGCCTGTTGCCACAGCTGACAGCCACAGCAAGAAACTGCCAATGTCGAATGAACATTACGGCGCTGCCGCCTGCACATCCTGGATCAAGTGCCGGGTCGCCTTCATACGGAGCTAGACAATGGGTTCACTTTCAAGACTAGGCAGTTACTGCGCAGTCACTTTGGGGCTGACCCCCATGCTCGGTTTCGCCGACAACGCGCGGGACTGGCAAAACCTGCCAACTGATTTGAACATGGTGTTCGGATATTACAACCGGATCGACACCAACACCCCGATCGATACCTCGTTGCCCATTGATGGCTTGTCACTCAATGCCGATCTGTATATCGCCCGTTATGCTCGCTCGTTTGCCGTCGACGGGCGCAATAGTGCGATCCAGATTCTGCAGCCCTACGCCGATATTTCTGCATCGTTCGATAATGCACAGTTCTTCGACGGCACCAAACATAACGGCGGTATGGCTGATACCCAGGTCGTGCTGGTGCACAACCTGTTCGGTGGCCCGGCCCTGACCAAGGAGGAGTTTGCCAACTGGACTCCGGAGACCTTCCTTACCGGCGCCTTGTGGATCACCGCGCCTACTGGGGATTACGACAAGGACCGAATCATCAATATCGGTTCCAACCGTTGGGCGTTTAAACCGGAAATCGCCTTCGGTACGCCCATTGGCCCGACCTGGCTTGAATTCAACACCTACGTGTCGATGTACGGTGACAACAACGACTACCACGGCGATGGCAAGCTCGAGCAAAAGCCGCTGTATGCCATCGAGACCCATTACAGTTACACCATCAACCGTGCGCTGTGGGCCTCTTTGGACGCCACCTACAACCGTGGCGGTGAAACCAGAATCAATGGTGACTGGCAGGACAACAAACAGGAAAACGGCCTGTTCGGCGCCAGCGTCGGCTTCATGTTATCGCCGCAGTTTGGGGGATTGATCGCTTACTCGGATACCGTGTCGGAACGTACCGGCTCCCCGGATGTGAATACTTGGACCCTGCGCCTTCAGTACGCCTGGTGAAGTGGAGTACAAATCGATGCAATCGATAAGGATTCGATCAAGTTTGACACTCTTTGGGGCCGTGCTCAGCTGCTTAGCATGTGCCGCCAGCCCTCTGCCGAAACTGGGCTCCCCGTCAGTTGAAGGTGTTAAGGTCGATCCGGAAAGATGCCACCAGTTACAACAGGACTTCGACATTGACCTGAAAGAAGTGGTCAAGGCAGGCTGCGAACCTTCCACCGAACAGATATCCAGACTGATGGACAACCCGGTTGGCAAACTTGTCCTGCTGTTCAACCAGTACGATTACACCGCCCTCAAAGGTCCGCACAGCAACGGCACACGGATGCTCGGCAAATACAGTTTTATGCCGACCTTTCCGATCTCCCTTGGCGAAGACTGGAACCTGATCAACCGTCTGCCGATCAGCTACGTCAGCGCCCCGGTCAACCGCAAGGCCGGTAACCTGATAGGCATGGGCCCTAACGAGATTCTGCACGATCGCGGTGACTTCACTTCGGTCGTGCAGGACCCGTTCGACCGCACCAGCGGTTTCGGCGACCTTGCCTATGTCGGCGTGTTCTCGCCCAAGGAACCGATCCGCTTTGCTGGGGGTGGCAAGATGGTCTGGGGTTTCGGCCCGACCGCGATGTTCCCGACCGCCGAAGAAGATGTGCTCGGTACGGGCAAATACTCGCTGGGCCCGGCGTTCGTCGCCGCGTACCTCGGCCCGGACTGGACACTTGGCGTGTTCCCGCAGCACTGGTGGTCGGTTGGGGGTGATAGCAAGCGCAAAGACGTCAGCCTAACCAATGTGCAGTACTTCATTCAGCGGGCGATTCCGGGGCCAGAACAGTGGCGCATCGGCATGACCCCCAATGTCACGGTCAACTGGAAGGCCGAGGGCGGCAACAAAGTCACGTTTCCCATCGGCATCGGCGCTGGTCGAATCTTTAATTTCGGCAAGTTGCCGGTAAGGATTTCCGGGGAGATTCAGTACTCGGCGATTCATCCGGATGACCTGATCAGCAGCCGCTGGAATTTTCGGCTGTCGTTCATTCCAGTCATACCCACATTCATGTTTTAAGTATTTCCCTCGAACGTAGGCGTATCCGGATGTTATTTGCTTGGGATTGCCGTCAGCTTTTGGAATACATGGGCGTTTGCGAGCGTCTGCTTTTGGCCGATTTCTGCCTATCCTCAAGGGCTGTAGACAACCCGAATGCATCCGGCTAAAAGAAAGCTCGTGGATCAGCTTCTGATCCAGAGCATCGTCTGTACCGTAATATGCGGATGACTTTCTAACGGCTCCCATTCATCCATGAAGGCAAAGCCCTGCTTCAGATAGAGGTTCGACGCTCTTGCATTGTCGGGTGAAACATCAAGAAAAACGCGATCAAATCCCTCCGATGTAGCGCGAACTTTCACGGTCTCTACCAGTTGAATTGCCACGCCAGAGCCCCGTGCCGCAGGTTCAACCCACATCCCGATCATGTTAAAGCGCTGCGCGCTATTGACTGCGGCACCAATCATTCCGACAGGCCTGTCTTTCTCGAATGCCAGCCAAAATGCTGTGCCAGTTGATGATGCTCTCACTTTCCACTGCTCGTCAGTGTAATCAGCGGCAGTTTGATAACTGACACCAAATGCCGTCGGCGCGTCCCAAAGCGCAGCCAGTCGGACTTGCCTCAATAGCATCCAGTCTTCTGTTTCCGTTGATCGAATGTCCATGATCTTCCTTGATGTATTAGCTTCACCTCAACTTCTCACAAGAATGTGTAGGGAGCAATCAAGGCTCGCAAAGCGTACGTCCGATTTGGCCGGAAAGAGGACTTCCAAGGGCGGCTGCCGCTGATGCGGAGGCGGCAATTTTGACAGCATCAGCAATGCATGGATTGGAGCCGAAAGTGGTTGCTTAAAATTCGCTACAGGGAGGTGGAGGCTATGCGTGAATTTCTGTCGGAGAAGCGCTGCTGGTACATAATTGGTACAGAGGTTTCTATAGCCTCATCTTGGCCTTTATTTTAGGGGGGAGGACGTTCAGTAAGTCCAATCCATCATCGGGGCCACACTGAAGCGGCGAGACGGCTCGGAACGGGCATGACTAGTGTTTACGGGCGCTTCAGGTTTTTCGAAATTCATTGGTACTGATCTTTTATACAGCGGTTTTTACCCATTTTTCCTCGTTTTCGAAGTCGATTGCTACAATGTAGCAAGTGAGCTCGGCAATGTAGCAACTGGAAATGGGCACGATCACATCACGCAAACGCAAGGACAACTCGACGGCCTATACGGCGCAGATACGGATCAATCGGGACGGGCGCACAGTTTATCAGGAAAGCCAAAGCTTCGACCGCAAGCAGGTCGCTCAAGCCTGGATCAAACGCCGCGAGACGGAGCTGGCCGAGCCTGGTGCAATCGAGCGCGCGAACCGCAAGGGCGTGACGATCAGGAAGATGATCGAGCCGTACCTGGACGAGTACGAGAAGATCCGGCCGTTGGGCAAGACCAAGAACGCAACTTTGAACGCGATCAAGGACACTTGGCTAGGTGACCTTGATGACTCGGCACTGACCAGCCAGAAGTTGGTGGAGTTTGCGCAGTGGCGGCTGGGCAAGGAGGGCGGTGGCGGCCAGGCCCAGACTGTCGGCAATGATCTGTCGCACTTGGGCGCGGTCCTATCCGTGGCGCGACCGGCGTAGGGCTACGAGGTGGATCCGCTAGCCATGCCTGACGCTCGCAAGGTGCTGCGCAAGCTGGGCATGGTGAGCAAGAGCAAGGAGCGCAATCGCCGGCCGACGCTGAAGGAGCTGGATAAGCTGATGCAGCATTTTTTTGAGATGCAGACGCGGCGCAAAGCTCAGATTGACATGCCAAAGGTGATTGCATTCGCGATCTTTTCGACACGCCGGCAGGAAGAGATCACGCTGATCCGCTGGGAGGATCTCGACGAGTCTCAGCAGGCTGTCCTTGTGCGAGTTATGAAGAATCCCGGGTAGAAGAGCGGCAATGACGTGTGGTGTCATCTGCCGGATGAGGCTTGGGCTATCTTGCAAAGCATGCCTAAGGTTGAAAGGGAGATTTTTCCGTACAACGCCAAGTCGGTGTCGGCGTCATTTACTCGGGCGTGCCCGATGCTAGGAATTGAGGATCTCCATTTTCACGATCTGCGGCACGAAGGGGTGAGCCGGCTATTCGAAATGGACTGGGACATCCCAAGGGTGTCTAGTGTTTCCGGTCATCGAGACTGGAATTCTCTACGCCGATATACGCACCTCCGAGGTGGTGAACGTCGAGAAGCAGTAACTGCATCCCATCGCCGCCTGAGTGCGGTTTTTTTATGTCTGGAGTGTTTATGTCGATCACGGAACAACAGCTACAACGCATCATGCCGAACGCCCGCCGCCAAGCGGGCGTTTTTGTATCTGCCCTAAACGCCGCCATGGTTCATCGGCAGATCAACACGCCGAAACGCCAAGCTGCGTTTCTGGCGCAAGTCGGTCACGAGTCGGGACAGTTGCAATACGTAAGGGAACTGGGCGGCGACCAGTATTTGAGCAAATACTCATAACTACTGTAGGAGTGAGCAGTTACTCCGGCTGCCAAAACACATTGCCCCGCGTGAATGTTCAGTAAGCGATGTTATGGCGCGGCATTTCAGAGACTACACACATAAGTCAGCTGAAATCAGCAGTCTTGATCAAAGTCGCACCTACACTTATGGGTTACCTTCTAAAATTTCTCCATACAAAAACTGAATCTTGAATTAACCGCGATGCAAATCATCAAAATCATCGGCCTTAGGTGTTGCTTGGATGCCTTTAGCTTCTTGAGCGCGGTAGTAGGCTTCGATGCTAAGAGACGGATCAATACGAGCCTTAATGATGCAGGGTTGTTGTTGCCAAGGGCATTGCTGGATCTGTTGGGTCAGTTGCTTGAAACCAGTTGCCAGCCAGCCCTTTTCCGACTGGTCACGCCAACGTCTCGGGTTACGGCTCGTTTTGGCATCGTAGGCGGCAGTCACCGGGTCGAGGTGGCGACTTTGCTCCAGCACTGGCAAATCAGGAAGCGGTTGTGTGACGTCCATATAGCGTTGCAGACAATCCCAGAAAGCCAATGCATTCGCCTGGTCGAGACCCAAGGCGTGGACTTTGGTCGCCAGACAAATTTTGTTGTCGGTATAGCGGTGGTGCAACCAGATGGCATAGTCATGGGAGCCATAACCGCTGGGCAGTATTTGCAGCACTGGGTCGAACTCTTCGAACGGTGCAACGAAGAGGCGGCGGAAGCGACGTTTGAAGCGAAGCATGCCGTCTATGCGGTTGAACTCGCTGCCGTCATACGTACTTATTTTGCTATGGAGCCAGAGTAGAGCATCTGAACCTGTGGTCGCCATGAAATAAAGGAAAGCACCCGCCCATAAAGCAATCTGCATACTGCTATTGCCCCATAACGAACCCTTGAGCCAAAATACAGTAATGGCGCAGATAATTAAGCCTGCGATTTGTAGATGATGAACTATTTTTTTTCCTGTCATATATAAAGTTAAAGAAGTTAGGATTAAGGTGACAGCAAAAAATGAAATTAGAAGTGCAAGCCCTGTGTCAGGGGGGCCATACCCGAGCTCTGGTTTAATTGATCCGAAGATCCAGGTAGACCAGGGTGCCCATATAAAAGAAATGCATACTATTCTAAGGACGAATAGTACGTGAGGGATTTTGCTCGAATTTTGAAAGCGCCAGTGTCTGGCATCGCAATGTACCTCTTCCTTTTTTCCTTGCTTCTGCTGCCGCTGGTAAATCGATTGTTCTTCGCCTTGCAGCTGGATCGTAATCTCCATCGCCGGTTCCAAATTGGCGTAATGACCAAAGACGAGATGGGTATCAAAGCTCCCTGAACGATTGGCATCTTCCGTCCATTTTGGCGGTGGCAGAGGTTCATGGCTGTTGCTGCGGTAGGCACCGACAGCGTAAGGAGTATCCATTTGCACAGTCATACGAAAAACTCAGTGATTTCGATTTGCCAATAAGGTGGAGCTGCCGCCTCGGTGGGGCTGGTTATTTTGGGTAGTGCCTGGAGATTTCTTGCCATATGTATTTGTATCGAAATTCCAGCCAGCGAATCAGCAGTTTGTCTAGCTGACGTCTGAAGCGGCTACTTTCTCGGGCTTTCAATGTTTCTGCTATGTCAGCCTGCAATTGCTGCAGATTGAACGCGGACCAGATCATCGGAATGACGGTTTCAAGATTGGTGTGACACACCGGTGCGACTTCTTCATAGAGGATTCGCCTGATCTCTTGCGGATCGTAATCCTGGGTTTGGCGTGCGATGAATGCGTAGTTGACCTCATTGTCGACAAACGCGTCAGACAGCGACCAATGGACATCGGCGCGCTCTTTGTCTGTTGCTGAAGCCCAGTCGCGCTTGGTGCGGGTGGTGGGCGTGAGGGCTGGATTTTCCATGTTTGACTCCCTGTCTCAATGAGCGCGAGCGTATCAAGCCTGATCGAGCCACACCCCAAAAAAACAATCCTATACTCGGGCGATGAAAACCAACCGTCAGGATGACGTACCAGCGAGGGCTAATGTCGAACGTAACCGCTATTCCGGCAAGTCGTGGTCAATTCTCCAAAACACTGCGTCTAGTTCTGTGGCTTTTAATACTGTTGCTTGTGGCAACCTTGGCTTTCTTCGCGTGGCAAAGTTTCTACCCGGTACAGGCTGCCGGCCAATGGAGCTATCGCGTTATCCACGGTGATGTGCCGAAAGCAGCCGCTCTGGTGGTGATGGACGGCGGCGGGCTGATGGTCAGTCAGGAGCTTCGCGACGGCCGCGGCAGTATTGTGCGGATTGCCGGCGACGGTCAGCGCGAGAGTGTCGTCAGCGGTTTATCCAAACCGGACGGGATGATTTCAGCTCGGGGTGGCTGGGTCTTCAGTCAGGAGGAGGGCGCTGCTGCCGTTAATTTCCTACTGCAGGGTAAGGTCACCGAGTTGTTTCACGGCTCCAACGTTCAGGGTCTGTGGAACGAAGGCGATCACCTCTATGCGATTGAAGATCGTCATGCCAATGGGCGTTTGTTTCGCTATACGTGGAGCGACCAATCCCTGGTCGTTCTGCGTGACGGGCTTGATGAGGCCGAGTCGATCATCCGCTGCACAGACAGTCGCATGCTCTACACGGAAAAAGACAAAGGCGTGGTGCGCCATTTGAGCGAGGACGGCAGCGATCCCATCGTTTTCGCCAATCTGAATCAGCCGACTTTCCTGATGTGCGATCAGCGCGGGCTCTGGATCTCGGAAGATTCGACCCATCGTGCGCGCCTGCTGCTGATCGGCAATGACGGGGTTCAGCGAACCATACTGTCCTTTCTCAAAGCGCCGCAGTCGATCGTCGCCAGTGGCCGAGGGACTTATCTGTTGGCCGAGGGCGGGCGAAATCGGGTGTTGGAGCTGACTCCTCCCTCTGATCAGGCTCGTTAAAAGACTCAAAAGCCGTCACCCAAAAGTGACGGCTTTCGCTTGCAGATCTAGCCAAACTGACTCGCCGACTCAACCGCAGATTTAGGCTTCCTCAACCGCGTCAACTGATAAGCAATCGCCAACCAAACAAACCACCCCGGCATCACCATCAACGCAATCCGCGTGTCAGGCCGCAACGCCAGCAACCCCAGCACAAACCCCAAAAACGCCAACGAAAACCACGCCATCGGCACACCGCCCGGCATCTTGTAAGCCGACTTCGCATGCAGATCCGGGCGCTTTTTCCGGTAGGCGATGTAAGACGCAAGGATGGTCGACCAGGTGAAGATCACCAGAATCGCCGACACGGTGGAGACGATGGTGAACGCGGTCATGACTTCCGGCACGATGAATAGCACCAGCACGCCGACCAGCATCAACAGTGTGGTGAACGCCAGGCTCAGCAGCGGCACGCTGTTGCTCGACAGTCGGCGGAATAGGCCGGGCGCGTTGTCTTGGTTGGCCAGCCCGAACAGCATGCGGCTCGAGGAGAACACGCCGCTGTTGGCCGATGAGGCCGCTGAGGTCAGGACCACGAAGTTAACGATGCCGGCCGCTGCGGGAAATCCGGCGACGAGGAACAGTTCGACGAAGGGGCTTTTGACCGGGGAGACCTGCTGCCAGGAGGTCACGGCGATAATGCAGGTCAGCGCGAGGACGTAGAACAGGATGATCCGCAGCGGAATCGAGTTGATCGCTTTGGGCAGGGTCTTCTCTGGCGAGCGGGTTTCGGCGGCGGCGGTGCCGATCAGCTCGGTGCCGGCGAAGGAGAAGATCGCCATTTGAAATCCGGCGAAGAAGCCGAACAAGCCGTTGGGGAACGCCGCCTGTTTGTCCACCAGGTGACTCAGGGACGCGGTGACGCCGCTGGGCGAGACGAAGGAGCTGGCGATCAGCACGGTGCTGACGCCGATCAGAGTCACGACGGCAATGATCTTGATGATCGCGAACCAGAATTCCACTTCACCGAACAGCCTGACGGTCAGCACGTTGAGGGCGAACAGGGTTGCCAGCATGCCGACGGCGGGTATCCACGCCGGGACGTCGGGGAACCAGTACTGGAAGAATCCGCCGACCACGACGGCGTCGCCGATCACCGCCACGCTCCAGCTCAGCCAGTACGACCAGCCGAGGAAAAACGCCGCGCGCGGGCCGAGGTAGGCACCGGCGAAGTCGGCGAAGGTTTTGAAATTGAGGTTGGACAGGAGCATTTCGCCCATGGCGCGCATGACGAAAAACACGAACAGGCCGATGATCATGTAGATGAGGATAATCGACGTCCCGGAGAGGGCGATGATCTTCCCGGAGCCCATAAACAGGCCGGTGCCGATGGCACCGCCCATGGCCATTAACTGGATGTGACGATTGCTGAGCGTGCGCTGCAGCGCGGGCTGTTCAGGCAGCCCGGAAGGGGTCGATTTCATTGCAAAACCTCTTGATTTTATGTTTTTGAGTTTTGGCAGAAAGTAGGTGTCGAGCGTTCTTGTTAGAGGTGCAGCGGCTAATCACAAGGTGAATCGCCCCCTGTGGTGGGGGCGGCGATTGCGATCAACTGACGGTGCGCAGACGCGAGGTTTTGGCCGGTTGCGGATCGAGCAGTTGGAAGAGGTTTTTGATGTTGGCCGGTGTCGGCACGAGGTGGATGCGCTGGCCGATTTGCTGCGCGTGAGCCAGGTCGTTGAGGTAGCGCAGTGAGGAAAAGTCTTCCAGGGCAAAGCCCACCGAATCGAACACTGTCACCTGCGCATCGTTTTCGCGTCCGGCCACTTCGCCCAGCACAATCCGGAAAAACTCGATCACCGGGGAATCGGCTTCCAGTTGCTGAATGTCGCCTTCAATGCGCGTTTGCGGCTCGAACTCGACGATGACCCGGGCGTTGCGCAGGATGTCGGCGTGCAGTTCGGTTTTGCCCGGGCAGTCACCGCCGACCGCATTGATGTGCATGCCGGGCTCGATCATCTCCGGCGTCAGAATCGTTGCGTAGGCTTTGTCGGCGGTGACCGTGGTGACGATGTCCGCGCCTTTGACCGCGTCCTTCACCGAGCTGGCCAGAATCACTTCGATGTCCGGGAACGCCGCGAGGTTGTGCTTCAACTTGAGGGAAGCGTCGCGATCAATATCGAAGATACGAATTTCGCTGATACCCAACATTTCATGAAAGGCCAGCGCCTGAAATTCACTTTGCGCACCGTTGCCGATAAGGGCCATTGAGGTCGCACCGGGGCGAGCCAGCGATTGCGCGACCAGGGCGGAGGTGGCTGCGGTGCGCACGGCGGTAGTCAGGGTCAGTTCGCTGAGCAGCGTCGGATAGCCACTCTGCACATCGGCCAGCAGACCGAAAGCCATTACCGTGAGCAAATTCTGCTGGCCGTTGTTCGGGTGGCCGTTGACGTATTTGAATGAGTACTGCTGGCCGTCGTCGGTGGGCATCAGCTCGATCACGCCTTCTGCCGAGTGATTGGCCGTACGTGGCGATTTATCAAACTGCGCCCAGCGCGCGTAGTCCGCTTTGATATAGCCGGCCATTTCGCGAATGGCGCGGCGGATACCGACTTGGGTGAACAGGCGTGCAGCATCATCGACATCAATAAAAAGCGTCATGTTCTTATTCTCCGATCCAGTCATTGAAAGGTTGTAGAGCGCGGGCTGGCTCAGCTGCGTTTGCTCTCGAAACCGTGCAGCACGTTGACGGCATTGATGCCGATTTCATCGACCATGTAGCCGCCCTCCATGACGAACAGGGTCGGGCAGCCGACGCTGGTGATCAGTTCACCAATGCCGATGAAGTCATCGCTTTCCAGCAGGAAGTGACTGATGGGGTCGTCCTTGAACGTGTCGACACCGAGGGAAATCACCAGCACTTCAGGCGCGAACTGCTGGAGTTTTTTGCAGGCGTGGAGCAGGGCGTTGCGGTAACTCTCCCAGGTGGTGTTTTTCGGCAGGGGATAGTTGAGGTTGTAACCTTCGCCGACACCCGCGCCGACTTCGTGGCTGTAGCCCGAGAAGTACGGATAGGACACCGCCGGTTCGCCGTGCAACGAGACGAACATGACGTCGCTGCGCTGGTAAAAAATGTTCTGCGTGCCGTTGCCGTGGTGGAAGTCGACGTCGAGCACCGCGACACGTTTGGCGCCTTGGGTGATGGCTTGTTGTGCGGCAATGGCGGCGTTGTTGAGGTAGCAATAACCGCCCATGTATTCGCGTGCGGCGTGATGCCCGGGCGGTCGGCACAGTGCGAAGGCGCTGTCGTGGCCTTCATCGAGCAGGGCCAGGCCGGTGAGGGCGATGTCGGCGCTGGTTTTCACCGCTTGCCAGGTCGTCGCGGTGATGGGCGAGCCGGCATCCATGGCATAGAAGCCGAGCTTGCCGTCGATGAACGTTGGCACCTCTTCGCCGGCCAGATCGCGCACCGGCCAGACCAGCGGCAAGGCGTCGTGAGTGCGGCCGGTGGCGCACCATTCGCCCCAGGCGCTTTCGAGAAAACTGACGTAGCGCTCGCTGTGCGCGTTGACGTAGCACGAGCGGTCAAACGCGCGCGGTTCGACGATCTGCCCGAGGCCGACCTGTTTGACGCGGTTGTGCACGGTGTCGGCCCGACTCGGTTGTTCGAACGACGGTTTGAGCACGCCGTCTTTCAATTCGGTGCCGTGGTGCAAACGGTGGGAATCACTGAAAACTGTAAACATTCTGCGCATCCGTTATTGTTAGCCAGTGCAAATATTCTGTTCCGGCTGGGCTGCGCTTTCTTTGCTTTGTGTTCGTGGTTTGGTGGATTAATCGGGCGTTTTTACTCAGGAATGGCGTCATGCAGAAAAAAATATCCAAACGCATCAGCCTCGATGAGACCGACCTGGCGATTCTCGAGTTGTTGCAGGAGGACGCCAGTATTTCCAACGCTGAACTCAGTGAGCGGCTGTCGCTGAGCCTTACGCCGTGCTGGCGGCGGCGCAAGCGCATGGAGGAGGCGGGGGTGATCAAGGGCTATCAGGCCAACCTTGATCGGCGAATGCTCGGGCTGGATATCATGGCGTTCGTGCACATTCGTTTTTCCACCCATGCCGACCACGCGCCGGACGCTTTCGAGGCGGTGATTGCGCAATTGCCGCAGGTGGTGGCCTGTCACAAGATCACCGGCGATGCCGATTATGTGTTGCAGGTGTTGGCGGAGGATCTTGATAGCTACAGCGACTTTATCGAGCAGGTGCTCAGGCGTCAGGTGGGGATTGCCTCCATTCAGTCCAGCCTGGCGTTGCGCGAGGTCAAGACCGGTAGCCGTTTTGCGATACCCAAACCGGGAAAGGAATGAGCGGGCAGGGAGGCAATCATCTCTCTCGTTTCAAAGCGTTGTATGTCGCTGCGCTGATGCCCCGTTGCCACGGAGGGCTGTATTAACGCCAGCCTTCGCAGTGCGCGGTAATGTCGTCCCAGACTTCCCGATAGCTATACCGCAGCCAGGCGGCGTGCATCTTGTGAAGTTGTCGCCGAATCCAGCTGTTCTGGATTGCGAGCAACATTTGCTCGATGTCTTGGTTCAACGCGTCAGGGTCGAAACCTGTCCAGTTTGGTGGCAGTACGCATTCCAGATTCCCGGCGCAGATGACGGCGACTTCCGCGTACAAAATGTCTTTGATCTGCTCCGGGTCGTAGCCCTCGACTTTGCTGGCGATGTAGGGGAAGTCCACGCCGGTGTGGACAAAGATCCAGGACAAGGTTGCTCTGAGTTCGTAAAGTTCGGCAGGACTCAGTTCACGTTTCAATAGTGCAGGCCTCCCGGCTTCAAACGGCATTTAACCTTTCGATTACAGGCGCCAGGGCAGGGCGCTTGTTCTGCCATTCTTCTTTAGTGATGCCCAACAAAACCACATCAACCCGCACCCGATCCTTCACAACGTTCTGCCGCCGAACGCCCTCAATCTCGAACCCGAACTTCTGGTGCATCTTCACCACCGCCGCGTTCATCGCCAGCACTTCGCAGTTCAGCTTCTCCAGCCCGGCGACATTGAACGCGTAATCGAGCATCCAGAACTCGACCAGACTGCCCAGCCCCTTACCCTGCAACGCAACATCCAGATAAAACGCCCAGTCCGCCGTCTTCTGCAAAGCGTTGATCGCGTTCAAAGAAACCACACCAACCGCTTGCTCATCCTTGATCACCACAAACACTTGCTGACGTGGGTTGCCCTGCAAAGAGTGCAGCCAATGGGCATGTTCCTGTTCGCTGATTTCGTGGGAGGTGTACATGTATTTGCGCACGTCCGGCTGATTGCGCAGGGTACGGACGTGGGCCTGGACAGTGGGGCTGGCGTCGGTGAGGGGTAGGTATTGCATGGGGCTGTCCTTGTCTCGCGAGCGTTTGAAGCTGAACCCGCGCTGTCGATCGGTGAAGTTTCATGTTGCCGTTTGTGGCGGGGGCCTAGGATGCTGGCATCAGGTCGTGTTGTCTTGCTTTTTCATCCCGAGGGGAGCCGTGCCATGAGCGCCAATGTCGTCAAAGTGCTGTTGATTGCTGCTGCTGTGTTGGTATTGAGTGCATGTTCGGGGACGGGCGGGTTGACGACCACGAGTTGTTTTTCGGCGGATTGTCAGTCGCCAGAGGGGCGCAGTAATGCGACGACGTTGAAGTTTGGCGGGAACAGTATTGGCAGTAGCCTCAATCAGTACAGTTCCGGGATGTTGCATGACGATTGATTAGCGACGCGTAACTTGTGGTGAGGGGATTTATCCCCGATGGGTCGCGCAGCGGCCCCCGCTTCTAATGTCAAAAAGTCGGGACTGCTGCGCAGTCCATCGGGGATGAATCCCCTCACTACAGGTTTCGTGGGGAGCCACAGGGTTATTGGGCGGCAGGTACGGCAATCCATTCGCCCAGGGTTTGCTGATACTTGCCAGTGACTTTGCTCAAGTGCAGCCACTGGTCGACGTATAGTTTCCAGCTAATGTCATCGCGCGGCAGCAGGTAAGCCTTCTCCCCATACTGCATGTACTGATGCGGATTCACCGCGCACAACCCCGGTTTCAATTTCTGCTGATACAGCGCTTCCGAGGCGTCGGTGATCATCACGTCGGCCTTGTTGTCGAGCAGTTGCTGGAAGATCGTCACGTTGTCGTGCAGGGCCAGTTGCGCCTTGGGCAGGAAGGCGTGGACGAAGGCTTCGTTGGTGCCGCCGGCGGGTTCGACCAGGCGCACGTTTGGCTGGTTGATCTGCTCGACCGTTTGGTACCTGGACTGATCGGCGCAACGCACCAGCGGGATCTTGCCGTCGGTGTCGAGGGTGTTGCTGAAGTAGGCTTTTTTCTGCCGTTCCAGGGTCACCGATATGCCACCCATGCCGATGTCGCATTTGCCCGCCTGCATGTCCGGCATCAGGGTTTTCCAGGTGGTTTGCACCCATTGCACCTTGACGCCGAGGCTGTCGGCCAGTGAACGCGCCATGGCGATGTCGATGCCTTCGAAATCGCCGTCGTCGCGTTTGAAGGTGTAGGGCTTGTAGTCGCCGGTGGTGCAGACGCGCAGTTGGCCTTGTTGCTGGATGCTGTCGAGGTGCGAAGCGATTGTCTCGGCGTGTGCGCCAGTGGCCAATGTCAGCGCCGCGCAGAAGATCATCGTGTTTTTTAGAGTTGTCATTGAGATCGGGCTTCCGGGAAGGACGGTCGCCCAGTGTAGTGAAAGGCTTTCGTCAGTGTCATCCAGCCCGCACAAGGCGATCTGCCAGATCCCGCGCCTGTTGTGAGGCGACAAGCCGCGAGTCGCGGTCCATGTCGTCGCCGAGAATGGTCTTCTCGACGATCACTTCGTGGATGTCGGTGATGCCGATAAAGTCCAGCCAGGCTTCCACGTAAGGTTTCTGAAAGTCGAAACGTTCGGCCGGCGTCGTCGATTGCGCGGAAAAATCCAGGCCGCGCGCATAGGCGACCACGGCTGTTTTGCCTTGCAGCAAACCTTGCGGACCCCGCTCGGGATCGAAGCTGAAGAGGATGTCTTTCTGCGACACCAGGTCGATGAAGTGCTTGAGCTTGTACGGAATGCTGTAATTCCACAGCGGCACCGACAACACCAGAATGTCGGCGCGGTGCAGGCAGGCGGCGAGCGCTTCGAGTTCCTCCCAGGCTGATTGCTGGGTCGGCGTGCGGGGTATGCCGGCGAGGCCGGCGTATTTGGCGCTCATGGCTTCTTCGCCAAACTCCGGTAGTGGCACGCTCCACAGATCCAGCGTTTCGATGTGCGTTTGCGGGTGATGTTGCTGATGGCGCTCGATAAAGCTGTGGGCCACTTCCAGCGAAGCGGAACGTTGTTTGCGCGGTGAGCATTCGATGTGAAGGAGGGTGGTCACGTGAGCCTCGGCATGTGCGGGATGAATGCGAGGCATTGCAACATAGAGCGCTTCTAACTATAAATCATAAATAAATCAGCCATTGATCACGTATCTCACTATGTTTGACGCTGTGCTACTCAAGACTTTTGTCACCGTCGTCGACGAAGACGGTTTCAGCCGTGCCGCCGAAAAATTGCATCTGACGCAATCGGCAGTCAGCGGGCATTTGCGTCGGCTGGAGGATCAGGTGGGCAAGCCGCTGCTCAAGCGCACCACGCGATCGCAACAGCTGACACCGGATGGCGAGCGTCTGATGGCCTACGCGCGGACGATTCTGGCGCTGAACCGCGATGCCTGGGCGCAACTCACGCGCGTGCCGTTGCAGGCCAAGGTGCGGATTGGCGTTTCCGAGGATTTTATCGAAGCGCGATTGTTGCGGGCGTTGCAGGATTGCGTGGCGCAGCACCCCGGCATGGAGATCGATGTGCAGGTGAACATTCCTGGGACACTGCTCAACCAGATGAGCCTGGGCGATCTGGAAATGGTCATTGGCTCGCAATGTGAAACCGGCGAGTCGGGACGCTTGCTCTGGCAAGAGCCGTTGGTGTGGGCGTGGGCAGCACAACCGCTCACGCAACTGCCGACACCGTTGCCGTTGGCGCTGTTTCCAGAGCCGTGTCCGTATCGCGAAGCCGCGCTGACCCGGTTGGCCCAGGCCGGTATCGCCCAGCGTACCGCCATGCTGTGCTCAAGCACTGGCGGATTGCGCGCGGCGGCATTGTCCGGCTTTGCCGTGGCACCGATGCCGTTGAGTCAGCTTGGCCAAGGCTTGACAGCACTCGGTGCAGAACACGGTTTACCGACGCTGCCGGATGCGCAATTTCGCCTGTTTACCGCCCAGCATGCCGATCCGCAGTTGATCGAACTGCTATCGCCGGTGATCGTTGATTTTTGCTCCTCACGACGGCAGTAATTGCGCTTACAGCCCGAGACCTTCCTGCACAGCGAGCAACAGGTTGTTCTCGGTCAGTGCGATCGCATCCAGTTGTTGCCCGGTTTCAATCGACTGCATCCACCAGTGGCTTTCGCCGTGTTCATCCACGGTGCGCAGCAAGTAGGTGTCTGTGGCTGACGGGCTGATTTGCACACGTCCAGCGCCGTCCTCGGTAAACCGGGCAATGGGATCAAATGTCAGGCTTTGGTGATTGGCTTCAATCACCAGTTGGTCGATGGCGTAATCATGGCTTTCGCCATCGGGCGAGGTTTCGCAAACGTGGGTCGGATTGCGCCGAATCTTCAGGCCGACTTCAGTCACCGGTTGCAGCCACGCCTCGATGCGGTGATACAGGTCGTAGACCTGCGCCGGCCAGCAATCGATCTCCAGCGCCGCATCCGCGTGGATGTGCCGGGTTTGTTTGAGTTTGGCGGCGAGTTCGTCTGCTTTACTCATTTCGGATCCCTTGGTTTGATGTCTGCCTGTTAATCGTAGACCCTTCAACGACGTACGGCGTTGCCTTGCGTCATGCGCTTGCAACACAAGCGTGTCGAAATCAACGCTGGCCAGTCCGGCCAGGATGGAAAACCACGGACGCAGGCGTCCCAAGGAGCGGGTAGATGAAAAAGCTGTTTACAATTTTGGCAGTGATTGCGCTGACGGCCGGTAGCATCGGCTTGAGTTCGGCGCGTCAGTCGCAATCCAGCCAGGTGCAGGCGGAAGCGGTGGCGGGGGTGTTCGATTACTACCTGCTGGCGCTGTCCTGGTCGCCGACCTTCTGTTTGACCCACAAGGACGATTCGCAGTGCACCGGCAAGGGTTACGGCTTCGTGCTGCATGGCTTGTGGCCGCAATACGCCAAGGGCGGCTGGCCGGAATCATGCCCACCGCTGACCACGCTGTCGGCGGCGGAAACCGCGAAGGGCCTGACGCTGTTCCCGACCAAAAAACTGCTCGATCACGAATGGTCCAAGCACGGCACGTGCAGCGGCCTCGGCGTGATGGGCTATCTGGATGAGGCGGACAAAGCGGTCGCAGCGGTGAAAATCCCTGATGAGCTACAACCGTTGAACAGCTCGTATTACTTCGAAGCGCAGGAGATCGCCGACCTGTTCCGCAAAGCCAACCCGGGGATTCCTGCAGATGGCATCGCGGTGATCTGCAGCGGCCCCGAGTTGTCGGAAGTGCGCGTGTGCATGGGCAAGGACCTGCAATTGGGCGCGTGCGGCAAGGGCGTGAAAACCCAGTGCCGGGCAGGTGACATCCGTGTGCCGCCGTCGCGCTGATGATCCATAGTCGATCGGCTGAAGACTGAGGATTGAACCTGTGGCGAGGGAGCAAGCTCCCTCGCCACAGGGTTTTCAGCCCTGATGACGCTAGCGTTGCTTGCATTGTTCCAGATCTTGCTGAGTCTTGAGTTCGGTCGAAATGCCCAGCCGATAGTTGCAGTAATCAATAACGTACTGTCTTTCCACGTCACTGAGCCGGGTGAGCTTTTTATCGTCCGCTTCGTTGGCGAAGATATTGACGAACTTTATCTGCAAGGTCGGGTGCTTTTTGATGAAGAACACCTTCTCGGGATCAGCGTCTTCCATCTTTTCGTAGTAACCCACGAACATCGCCCCCGACAGCGCGATGGCGGCAAACAACAGCAGTGACTTCATGCAGAGGACGGCCTTTTTGATTCGGAGGGTTTCCTGCGTTCTTCAAGAATGTTGCCGGGGCAGATGTTCCTCCACAAGCCTGCTTTTCTTCGCGTCTGCGTTCATACGGTTTATGACTGCTGATACGGCGCTGGAAAATATTTTCGTCAAACAATCATCCTAATTCACTGCGCGCCGATACAACGGCGCGGGCGGCTGGCGTTTGCCCGGTGCATCTTGGTGGGCTACGCTCACAAAACATAAGGGTTTCGGGCCTTTGCCCTTGTCGTACCTGCTCAGGACATGCGTTTGCCAATCCCCATTCACGATCCGCACCAGGCCCCCGGAGGCTCCCTTAAACGGCTGCCGCTGCGCAAAGCGGCTGTGTTGTTTACCGTGGCGGTGTGTCTGTGCCTGTTCGGGTTGTTGTATCTGCAACTGGAGCAGTCACGGCGCCAGGACTTGGCGGTGGCGCAAATGGCCTCGGCCAACCTGACCCGGGCCATGGCGCAGCAGGCCGAGGACACGTTCCTGGCGGCGGATCTGGTGTTGACCAGCCTGGTCGATTGGGTCGAGGACGATGGTTACGGCGCGGCACAGAAGACCCGATTGCAGAAAACCTTCGCCCGGCGTGTGCAGCAACTTGAGCAATTGCACGGCATGTTCCTGTTCGACAACAAGGGCCAGTGGGTGATCACCTCCTACCCGGACTTGCCCCATGGCAACGGCGTGGCCGATCGCGAGTACTTCAAATTCCATCAGCAGAACGTATCGACCGTGGCGCACATCGGCCCGGCGATTCGCAGCCGCGAAAACGGCGAGTGGATCATCCCGATCTCCAAACGCATCAACGACCGCGCGGGCAACTTTCAGGGCGTACTGATGGCCGGGATCAAGATGTCGTATTTCGACCGCTTCTTCGAAAGTTTCAGCCTCGATAACAACGGCATCATGTTCCTCGGCTTGACCGACGGCACGCTGCTGGCGCGTCGGCCGTTCGATGAAGGCCTGGTCGGCAGCTCGTTGGCCCAAGGCAGGATTTATCGCAAGTTGCTGCCCGACGCGCCCGCCGGCACCGCGATGATCAATTCGGTGGTCGATGGCGTCACGCGCTTGTATGGCTATCGACAGCTGGCTGCGTATCCGCTGGTGGTGGCCGCCGCGACCTCGCGAGACACGATTCTCAAGGGGTGGTACGAGCGGGCGGTTCAATCGAGCGTGATCGTTGCGCTGCTGATTCTCGGTGTCGGCCTGTTTGGCTGGGTGTTCATTCATCAGGTGCGTGACGGTGAGCGGATCGAGAAGAACCTGCGCAAGGCGCAATTGACGCTGGAGCAGATTGCGACGCATGACAGCCTCACCGGGCTGGCCAATCGGCGTTTGTTTGAACGCTCGCTGGAGATCGAATTTGCCCGTGGCGCGCGGCAGGTCAGCCCGGTCAGCCTGATCATGCTCGATATTGATTTCTTCAAGCGCTACAACGATGCCTACGGGCATGTCGCCGGCGATCACTGCCTGACGCAGGTGGCGCAGGTGGTCAAGACGTGCTGCCAGCGCAAGGCTGATCTGGCGGTGCGTTATGGTGGTGAAGAATTTGCGGTGCTCTTGCCGGACACCGACATCAACGGCGCGCTGGCGATTGCCGGGCAGATTCGTCGCAGCGTGATCGACAAACACATCACTCATAGCGGTTCGCCGACCGGCTATCTAACGGTGAGCCTTGGCTGTTATTCGTTTATTCCGAATGGCAACGACAGTCTGGAAGTGTTTATCCAACGTGCGGATGCGGCGTTGTATCAGGCGAAGAATGCCGGGCGTAACCGCGCGGCGGTGCTGTCGCTGGATGGCGGCATCGCCGAGCTGATGCGCTCCGACCGCTAACCCCCCATCCAACACAACTCCTGTAGGAGCAAGCCTGCTCGCGATAGCGCAGTGTCATTCAATGAAACGTTGAATGTGCTGACGCCATCGCGAGCAGGCTCACTCCTACAGGGGATCTTGCGTTTACCACGGGTGGCTCTTGTTCGTTCAGCCGCCAGTGCCACCGCCTGCACCGCCCGTTCCGCCGCCGGCCGAACCAGTGCCGCCGCCAGCCCCTGAACCTGAACCACTGGCGCCGCCATTGGTGCCGGTGCCGGAACCTGCACCGCCGGAGCTGTTACCGCCTGATGGCGCGCCCGGGGTGTTGTCCGGTGGCATGGTCGAGCCGCTGGTGGCGCCGGATTTAGTGCCGGTCGCATCAGCGCCGTCATTGGCGGCGAAGCTGGCAGCCGAGGCCGTAGCCAGCAGGCCGGCAAGCAGTAACGAGGTGAGTTTGCGCGTCATCATGGTACGTCTCCAAAAAGGGGATTTACCTGATATTGGTCTGGCACGCCGAAGGCTTGGTGCCGGTTGGCTGACGAGCGGTCAACGGTGTGAGCAAGTGGCCTCCTGATCTTCTGGAATATTGGCTATTTGCCGAACCGCCCCCCAGGACTACCGTAGGCACACATTCACTCGCCCCGGAAAGCCAGCATGAAACCTCGTACCGATTTCTACACCGCTTCGCCTGACGCCTTGAAAGCCATGATCGCGCTGGAAACCGCAGTCTCCAAACTGCCGCTGGAAAAGACCCTGATCGAACTGGTCAAACTGCGCGCTTCGCAAATCAACGGCTGCGCGTTCTGCATCGACATGCACACCGCTGACGCGATCAAGGGCGGCGAAACCCCGCGCCGCCTGTTCGCCGTGACGGCCTGGCGTGAAGCGCCGTTCTTCAGCGACCGCGAACGTGCCGCGCTGTTGTGGACTGAGTCGCTGACCCAGTTGAGCCTGACTCACGCCCCGGACGAAGATTACGACGTCGTCGCCGCGCAATTCACGCCCAAGGAAATGGTCGACCTGACCGTGGCCATCAGCACCATCAACAGCTGGAACCGCCTGGCCGTCGGCTTCCGCAAAACCCCACAAGCCTGAATCCCAAGCTGTAGGAGCTGCCGCAGGCT
>NZ_AKJD01000245.1 GCF_000282515.1 Pseudomonas sp. GM80 | reverse complement strand
TCTTTTGATCTTGTTTTTTACAATCCAGATCAAAAGATCGCAGCCTGCGGCAGCTCCTACAGAGAAGGTCTGCGCCATTTTTCGATGGGCAATTTGGTGATGGCAAACCCGCTCAACAGGATCGCCGAATAGATCATCAGCTCCCGGGACAGGGTTTGCCCCTCGTACCAGGCGCCGATGATCACGGCGAATACCGGGAAAATGATAAACACGAACGACAGAATGATCGGGCTCAGGCGTTTGAGCAGCAAAAAGTAAACGATAAAGCCGCCCACCGAGGCCACCAGCCCGAGGTAAAACAGCGCGCCCCACGAGCGTGCGGTGATGTCCTGGAACACCGGTGTTTCGAAGCTCAGTCCGACAATAAATAACATCGCACCGGCGATACCGATCGGCAGTGTGTTGTAGGTGATCACGCTGATCGCACTCCCGTGTTTTTTCGTCACCACGTAACACAGCGCATGCATCACTGCGGCGCAGAGAATCGCCAACACTCCCAGCCATTCCGCCTGATCCAGGTGCAGACCCTGACTGCGAATAATCATGAACAGACTGCCAAAACCAATGGCAATGCCGAGCATTTGCGACGGGTAGATCTTCTCGCGCAGAAACAGCGCGGAAAACAGCAGGATAAACACCGGCATGCAACTGAACAGCAGTGCCGTCAGGCCCGACGAGACGTGCATCTCGCCGTAGTTGAGCAGGTAGTACGGCAGACTGAAATACGACAGCGTGACGAACACAAAAAACCAGCGGCTCTGCCGAGGGAACAGCAACGGTTCTTTGCGCAACAACGCGAAACTCAAAAACAGTGGAAATGCGATAAGAAAGCGCAGCCCGGCGGCCGTCAGCGGCGGCACGCTTTCCACGGCGATCTTGATCCCAAGCCAAGTGGTGCCCCAACTCAGGCAGACGATCAGAAACAGGGTGCTGGTGATTAATCCGGCGAGCCAGGGTTTGCTGATGTTCATCGGTGTGCTGACGGCGGTCGACATGCTGGGTGCTCCGAGCGGTGGAATTGACCTGATCGATGAAACGGTCTATTTCTGATTGAACCTGTTTTAAGCACGCTATTCGGGGCGAGAATGACTGTCAAAGTAAGTATTGCCATGGTGTCAATCCTCCGCGACGGCCTCAGCAATGGCATCGGCGTGAAGTACAAACGCCTTGCCGATGGCGTGGCGCAGGCCATCGAGGAGGGTGTGATAGAGGCTGGCGGCAAGTTACCGCCGCATCGACTGTTGGCCGACAGCTTGGGCGTGAACATCGGCACGATCAGCCGTGCCTACGGTGAGCTGGAACGTGTGGGATTGGTCGTCGCCCGTGTAGGCGACGGCACTTACGTGCGTAAGAGGGGGATGGAGCGGCCGCAGGACAAAGGCTTTCGCAATGTCAGCGATGAGCCGTCCACGTGCCTGGACATGAGTCGGAATCAGCCGATGCCCGGGCAGGAAACCGAATTCATGCGGCAAAGCCTGCTGGATCTGGCCAATGAGCCGGGCGTCTTGCGGCAACTCAGCGGGTATACCGCCGAAGCCGGTATGGCGCGGCATCGCGTGGCGGGGGCCGTTTGGCTCAGCCACGGCGAATTCGTACCCCGCGCCGATCAGGTGCTGTGCGTCAACGGCGGCCAGCATGGTCTGTTGAGCGCGTTGATGGGGTTGCTCAAGGCCGGCGACACGGTTGTCACCGAGCATTTGTCCTACCCCGGATTGATCGGTGTTGCCCGTCAACTCGGGATAAAACTCATCGGCGCCGCGATGGATGACGAAGGGCTTTTACCTGCAGCGCTGGAGGAAATCTGCCGTCAACATCGCGTTTCGGCGCTGTATTGCACGCCGACGATCCAGAATCCTACGGCGGCGGTGATGTCCGTCCCACGGCGCGAGGCGATTGCCGAAGTCTGTCGCCAACACAATCTGCTGATCATCGAAGACGAAGCGCATGCGGTGCTGGATCGCCAGCGCCCGTTGCCGCTCAGTTATTTTGCGCCGGAGCGATCAATACTGATCGGCAGTTTGAGCAAGGCTGTTTCAGCGGGGTTGCGCGTCGGTTATCTGCACGCGCCGCAAGCGTTGATCGGCCGTATCAGTTCAGCCATTCGCAGCACGTGTTGGATGGCGAATCCTTTATCGATGGAAGTGGCGAGCCTGTGGATCGAAAACGGCATGGCTAAGCACTTGCTGGATGAGCAGATCATTGAGATTGGTCGGCGCAAAGCGCTGGTCGCGCCGGTGCTGAAGGGCTTGAACTACAACACTCACGCCTTTAGTCCGCACTTCTGGGTGGAAGTCCCCGAGTTGTGGCGAGCATCGCAGATTGCGGCGGAGTTGAAGGAGAACAATTATCTGGTGGCGACCGCTGAGGCGTTCGCGGTGGGGCATGCGGCGGTGCCGCAGTTTATCCGGGTGAGTGTGTGTAATGCGGTGGGGGATGATCGGTTGTTGCTTAGCGGGTTTGAGGCTCTGGCAAATGCCCTGACACAACACAATCCCCTGTAGGAGCTG
>NZ_AKJD01000244.1 GCF_000282515.1 Pseudomonas sp. GM80 | reverse complement strand
TGGCTTCGATGAACTGAAGCACCTGCTGCCGAAACCTACATAACTCATTGAATCTCAAGGAGTTTTCCGTTTCGACTGCGCCGGAAGTGGGGCGAATTATAGACATCTAAAATTCGCCGTCAACCCCTATTTTCAGTTTTACTCGGATTTCAGCGTAATACGTGCAAACGCCTTCTTGCCGGCCTGGCAAACGTGGGTAGCGCCCAGTACATATATAAAGGAACGATCGACCACTTCACCATCAACACGCACACCACCGGAAGCCAGCAGGTCGCGCGCCGCCGCCGAGTTCTTCACCAGACCCGCCTTATTAAGGACAGCTGCAATCGGCATGTCTTCAGCTGAAGCCAGCTCGATCTCCGGCAGGTCATCCGGCAACTCGCCATCCTTCATGCGATTACCCGCAGCACGATGAGCATTGGCCGCAGCCTCCTCACCATGGAAGCGCGCAACGATCTCTTCGGCCAGCTTGATTTTAACGTCACGCGGATTGGTACCCGCCTCTACGTCTGCACGCAACGCATTGATCTCATCCATCGAACGGAAGCTGAGCAGCTCGAAGTAGCGCCACATCAATGCATCCGGAATCGAAACCAGCTTGCTGTACATAACGCCCGGCGCTTCCTGAATACCGACGTAGTTGCCCAAAGACTTGGACATCTTCTTCACGCCATCCAGACCTTCAAGCAGCGGCATTGTCAGAATGCACTGCGCTTCCTGGCCATAACCACGCTGCAACTCACGCCCCATCAGCAAGTTGAACTTCTGATCGGTGCCGCCCAGCTCAACGTCCGCACGCAAAGCCACCGAGTCGTAACCCTGAACCAGTGGATAGAGGAACTCGTGAATAGCGATCGGCTGATTGGTGGTGTAGCGCTTGTCGAAGTCATCGCGCTCAAGCATGCGTGCGACGGTGTATTGCGAAGTCAGGCGAATGAAGTCCGCCGGCCCCATCTGATCCATCCAGGTAGAGTTGAACGCAACTTCGGTTTTCGCCGGATCAAGAATTTTGAAAACCTGAGTCTTGTAAGTCTCGGCGTTCTCTAGAACCTGCTCACGAGTCAGCGGAGGGCGCGTGGCACTCTTGCCGCTCGGATCACCGATCATCCCGGTGAAGTCACCTATAAGGAAGATCACTTGATGCCCCAGCTCCTGGAACTGGCGCAGCTTATTAATAAGCACGGTGTGACCCAAGTGCAGATCCGGAGCGGTCGGATCGAAACCAGCCTTGATACGCAGCGGTTGGCCGCGCTTGAGCTTCTCGATCAGCTCGGACTCGACCAATAGTTCTTCCGCACCACGTTTTATCAGCGCTAGCTGCTCTTCAACCGACTTCATAACAGACCCGCAAGGCTCAGATTCAAAGGGAACCAACCATACAAGATCGTGCACCAATTACAAGTTTTGCCCGGCGCACGGACACCAATCCACAAACGCGCTGTCTGTAGACTTGCTTCAGAGATGATTTGGTTATATTTTATACAGTTATTTCATCTTCATCATGTCATTCATCTTTTCCAATTCATCATTTTTCAAAGTCAAAATTACCTATGACCACAGAACCGTCTAAAGCGCCTCCGCTTTACCCGAAGACCCACCTGCTCGCCGCAAGTGGGATCGCCGCCCTTCTCAGCCTGGCACTCCTGGTATTCCCTTCCAGTGATGTTGAAGCCAAAAAGACGACCCTGAGCCTTGAACTGGAAAGTCCTGCTGAACAACTGACACAAGATCAAGACGCTGCTGACGCGGTTCAAGCCACAAATGAGCCGGTCGCTTCACCATTTGCGCAAATCGAAAACAGCGACGAAAACACCCCGCAAACCGCTGAAACCGCACCTGTACCAGCGCCTGCTGCAGAAAAAGCAAAAGCGCCCGGCCATCGCGAAGTTGTCGTCGCCAAGGGCGATACACTGTCCACGCTATTCGAAAAAGTCGGCCTGCCCGCCGCCTCCGTGCATGAAGTACTGGCCAGCGATAAACAAGCCAAACAGTTCAGCCAACTCAAACACGGCCAGAAACTCGAATTCGAATTGAGCTCGGAAGGCCAACTCACCAGCCTGCACAGCAAAGTCAGCGACGTCGAAACCATTACCCTGACCAAGAATGCCAAGGGTTATGCATTTAACCGGGTTACCGCAAAACCAACCGTACGCACCGCTTACGTACATGGCGTGATCAACAGCTCGCTGTCTCAGTCCGCCGCCCGCGCAGGCCTCTCCCACAGCATGACCATGGACATGGCCAGCGTGTTTGGCTACGACGTCGACTTCGCTCAGGACATCCGCCAAGGCGATGAATTCGACGTGATCTACGAGCAGAAAGTGGTCAATGGCAAAGCCGTCGGCACTGGCCCGATCCTGTCTGCACGCTTCACCAACCGCGGCAAAACCTACACCGCCGTGCGTTACACCAACAAACAAGGTAACAGCAGCTACTACACCGCTGATGGCAACAGCATGCGCAAGGCGTTCATCCGTACGCCGGTGGACTTCGCCCGCATCAGCTCGAAGTTCTCCATGGGCCGCAAGCACCCGATCCTCAACAAGATCCGCGCCCATAAAGGTGTCGACTACGCAGCGCCACGCGGCACGCCGATCAAGGCTGCCGGCGACGGTAAAGTGCTGCTGGCCGGCCGCCGTGGCGGCTACGGCAACAC
>NZ_AKJD01000243.1 GCF_000282515.1 Pseudomonas sp. GM80 | reverse complement strand
AGGCGCTGCCGCAGGCTGCGATCTTTTGACCTTAAAGACAACAATCAAAAGATCGCAGCCTTCGGCAGCTCCTACAGTCCGGCGTCGCGTCGGTGTTGAGCAATAGCGCGGTGCAGAATCAGGCAAGCATTTCGCAGGATGTGTCTACCGCTCGCGCTTGCACAAACATATGCTCTGCTCCATTCCACCTCCCTTGCCGAGGATGCCGTGCATGACGTCATTCGATCGTTTTCAAGCCGAACCCAGCGCTGACATGGAAAAACAGCGCGCGGAACTGGCGGCGATCATCCGCCGCAACACCACGGACGATGGCAGCTACGAGACCGCCATCGGTTCGCTGTACATGTCACGCCACACAAAATCCCATGACTTTGCCCCAGTGCTCGCGCAACCGGCGCTGTGCATCATGGCGCAGGGGCGTAAAGAGGTGCGGCTGGCCGATGAGTACTTCAATTACGACCCGCTGAATTACCTGGTGGTCTCGGTTTCGATGCCGTTGAGCGGACGCGTGGTCAACGTGTCGCCGGAGGATCCGATCCTCGCCGTGCGCCTCGATATCGACCCGGCAGAAATCACCGCACTGATCGCCGACGCCGGCCCGATGGGTGTACCGACGCGGCCGACCGGGCGCGGTTTGTATGTCGAGCAGATCGACAGTTCGATGCTCGATGCGGTGCTGCGTCTGGCGCGTTTGCTCGATGCGCCGAAAGACATCGCCATGCTCGCGCCGCTGATTCGCCGGGAGATTCTCTATCGCCTGCTGCGCAGTCCGCAGGGCCATCGTTTGTATGAGATCGCGATTGCCAACAGCCAGAGCCACCGCATCAGCCAGGCGATCAAATGGCTCAACGGCAACTTTGAGCAGCCGTTGCGCATTGATGATCTGGCCAAGGAAGTGAATCTGAGCGTGTCGACCTTGCATCACCGCTTCAAGGCGATGACGGCGATGAGTCCGTTGCAGTATCAAAAGCAGTTGCGTTTGCAGGAGGCGCGGCGGTTGATGCTGGCCGAGGGGCTGGAGGCTTCGGCAGCGGGGTATCGGGTGGGGTATGAAAGTCCTTCGCAGTTCAGCCGCGAGTACAGCCGATTGTTTGGCGCGCCGCCGTTGCGGGATTTGGCGCGGTTGCGGTTGTCGGTCTGATCCGGAAGCTACGGTGTGGCGGCTGGCCTCATCGCGGGCAAGCCCGCTCCCACAGGAATCGATGCCGTGCATAAATTTTGTGTACACCCATAAACCTGTGGGAGCGGGCTTGCCCGCGATGAGGCCAGGCCAGCCAATACGCCTCTGTGATCAGGCCGC
>NZ_AKJD01000242.1 GCF_000282515.1 Pseudomonas sp. GM80 | reverse complement strand
TGACCGACACGGTCGACACCACAAACTTGTCGCTGAGCGCGACGGGCTCGGTCGCTGAAGGCGGCTCGATCGTCTACACCGCAACGCTGACCAATGCCGCTGGCTCGCCAGTTACCGTGACCTTGTCGAACGGCGCCGTGATCACCATCGAGGCCGGCAAAACCACCGGCACCGTGACCGTTGCAGCGCCAGCCGACGACGTCTACAAAGACGCCGGCCCTGTGCAGGCAACGATCAGCACCGCCACCGGTGGCAACTTCGAAAACCTGGTGCCAAGCACGACGCCGGCCATCACCAGCGTCACCGACACCATCAACACCACCACCGTGAAGTTGACGGCAACGGCTGCAGCGGCAGAGGGCGGCAACGTCGTCTACACAGCGACTGTCGGTGCGCCGGTGACCGGCTCGCCGGTCGTGGTAACGCTGTCGAACGGTCAGACCATCACCATTGGCGTTGGCCAAACCACCGGCACCGCGACCACCACAGCGCCTAACGACGCGTTGACCGGTCACGCACCACTGACCAACGCGATCACCAACGTAACGGGCGGTAACTACGAGAACCTCGTCGCCGACAAAACCCCGGTCAGCACCACCGTGACCGACACCATCGACACCACCAACCTGACGCTGTCCGCGACCGGCACCGTGGCCGAAGGTGGCCAGATCACCTACACCGCGACCCTAACCAACGCCGCTGGCTCGCCAGTCACCGTGACTTTGTCGAACGGCGCAGTGATCACCATCGAGGCCGGCAAAACCACCGGCACCGTGACCGTTGCAGCGCCAGCCGACGATGTCTACAAAGACGCCGGCCCTGTGCAGGCAACGATCAGCAGCGCCACCGGTGGCAACTTCGAAAACCTGGTGACCAGTACTGCGCCAGCCGTGACCAGCGTCACCGACACCATCGACACCACCACCGTGAAATTGACGGCGACTGGCACCGCAGCTGAAGGCGGTAACGTCGTCTACACCGCCACTGTCGGTGCAGCTGTGACCGGCGCGCCGGTTGTCGTGACCCTGTCGAACGGTCAGACCATCACCATTGGCGTTGGCCAAACCACCGGCACCGCGACCACCACCGCGCCGAACGACGCGTTGACTGGCCACGCTCCGTTGA
>NZ_AKJD01000241.1 GCF_000282515.1 Pseudomonas sp. GM80 | reverse complement strand
CGGCAGCTCCTACAGGGGGGCGGTGGGGATATTTATGCGTGTGTTGAAGATGGGGCTGGTGTTGGTGTTGTGGGTATTTGCCCTCAGCGCCCGGGCCGAGTTGACGTTCCCGGCGCTGAGCGGACGGGTGGTGGACGACGCGCAGATGATCGAGCCGTCGGTGCGTGCGCAATTGAATCAGCAGTTGCAGGCCCACGAACAGGCGACCGGCGAGCAATTGGTGGTGGTCACGCTGCCCAATCTGCAGGGCACCACCATCGAGGATTTCGGTGTTCAGCTCGGTCGGCACTGGGCCATCGGCCAGAAGGATAAGAACAACGGCGCGCTGCTGATCGTCGCCCGTGACGAGCGCAAACTGCGCATTGAAGTCGGTTATGGTCTGGAAGATCGACTCACCGATGCGCAAACGTCGGTGATCATCCATCAAGTGATCACACCGGCCTTCAAGACCGGCAACTTCAGCAAAGGCATCAGCGACGGCGTCGCGGCGATGTTGGTGGTGCTCGGCGGCAATCCGCTGGACGAGCCGTCGACGGTGTATGAATCGAATGGTGATCCGTCCGATGATTTCATCTCGCGCCATCCCGGATTGTTCGTTTTTCTGTTGATGCTGTTCATCCTGGCGGTGTTTGTCTTCCAGATGCTCGGTATCCTTCCCGCCGGCCGTGGCGGTGGTGGCGGAGGCGGCGGCTTTGGTGGTGGCGGTTTTGGCGGCGGCGGCGGTGGCGGTGGCGGCGGGGGCTTCAGCGGTGGCGGGGGCAGTTTCGGCGGCGGTGGATCGTCCGGCGGCTGGTGACATTAAAACAATAATGAGCAGGCACTTTTCGACATGGCACTACTGACCGAACATCAACAACGCAAAGTCGCCGAGGCCATTGCCCGGGTCGAGCGCGACACCGACGCCGAACTGGTGACAGTACTCGCGGCGCGCGCCGACGATTACGCGTACATCCCGCTGCTGTGGGCGAGTTTGCTGGCGCTGGTGGTGCCGGGTGTCGTGCATTACCTGACCGGCTGGCTGACCCTGCACAGTCTGCTGCTGGTGCAGTGGGGCGCGTTTATCGTGCTGTGCCTGCTGTTTCGTCTGCCGAAAATCACCACGCATCTGGTGCCGCGTCGCGTACGCCATTGGCGTGCGTCGAACCTGGCGCGCAGGCAGTTTCTCGAGCAGAACCTGCATCACACGGTGGGCAGCACCGGCATGCTGATTTTTGTCTGCGAGGCGGAGCGGTATGTGGAGATTCTGGTGGATGAGGGGATTTCCAGTCGGCTGGACAACAAGCGTTGGGATGCGATTGTCGCGGCGTTTACCGAGCAGGTGCGGCAGGGGCAGACGCTGGAGGGGTTTGTGACGTGCATTGAGGCGTGTGGGGCATTGCTGAAAGTGCATGTGCCGGTGACGCAGGTGAGGAATGAATTGCCCAATCGGTTGGTGGTGTTGGCCTGATTCTCCCAGGCTCAGCAGTCCCCTGTGGCGAGGGGATTTATCCCCGTTGGGCTGCGAAGCGGCCCCATGCGATGTGTCAATCAAAGCAGACATTCAGATTTTGCGCCTGTTGCGCAGCCGAGCGGGGATAAATCCCCTCGCCACAATGGATTGTGCCGTTCGGTAAATAAGAGGGTGTCCCCAACCCCCATCCCCCCTAAAATACCCGCCATTCCCGATTTCGCCCGTCCGAGGCCGCTTTTCCATGTCCGTTACCGCGCCGTCCACCAAGCCTGCACCCGATCACCACGTCCAGTTCATCGAGCTGCTGCAGACCAGCCTCGACCAGAACGGTTTCATCAAACTGGTGCTGGCCAAATACGTCGGTGAAGAAGCGGATCTGCAACGGGTCATCATCAAAGCGGTCACCGTCAAAGCGCAGCCGAACCTGTCCTTCGTCTATCGCTACAAAACCCGCGACATCACCAAAAATCTGCCGCTGAGTGAAGCCGTAGCGACGATTGCCGCGCTGCTGCCGACTGCGTTCAAAAATGCGCATTTGCTCACTGTGACTGACGAAGCTCAGCTCGAATACAGCAAAAAGGGCAAGAGTTCGCTGTTCAAGAGCCAACCTCAGCAATTGCGCGAAGCGCCGTCTGCCGAGCACAACCGTGAAAAAAACCGCTTCCTCGAACTGAGCCGACCGTTCCTCAAGGACCTCGGCGTGACCAACGCGCAGCAAGAGCTGATTCCGGCGATGTCGCGCAAGTGGAAGCAGATCAACAAGTTCATCGAAGTGTTCAGCCACGCGCTGACCTCGTCGCCGCTGGCGCTGGACAAACCGGTACGCGTGGCCGACTTCGGTTCGGGCAAGGGGTACCTGACCTTTGCGATTCACGATTACCTGCGCAACACCTTGAAGGCCGAAGGCGAAGTCACCGGCGTCGAGCTGCGTGAAGACATGGTCAACCTGTGCAACGCTGCGGCGGCGAAACTCGATCATCCGGGGCTGGTGTTCAAGTGCGGTGATGTGCGCAGCGTCGCGCCGAGCGAACTGGACGTGATGATCGCCCTGCATGCCTGCGACATCGCTACCGACTACGCGATCCACACCGGCATTCGTTCGGGGGCGTCGATCATCATGTGCTCGCCGTGCTGCCACAAGCAGATCCGCCTGCAAATCCAGAGCCCGGCGCTGCTCAAGCCGATGCTGCAATACGGTTTGCACCTGGGCCAGCAGGCGGAAATGGTCACTGACAGCTTGCGCGCATTGTTCCTTGAGGCGTGTGGTTATGAAACCAAGGTGTTCGAATTCATCTCGCTCGATCACACCAACAAGAACAAGATGATCCTCGCGGTGAAGCGCGCCGAGCCGGTCGACCCCGCGCAGCTGTTGGTGAAGATTGCCGAGTTGAAGGCGTTCTACCACATCAGCGAGCACTGCCTGGAAACCCTGCTGCGCGCCGACGGCTACCTGGCCTGACGATTATTGTCTTGAAATACACACCCTGTAGGAGCTGCCGAAGGCTGCGATCTTTTGATCTTCAAAAACAAAATCAAAAGATCGC
>NZ_AKJD01000240.1 GCF_000282515.1 Pseudomonas sp. GM80 | reverse complement strand
AAAGATCGCAGCCTTCGGCAGCTCCTACCTGTGCCTCCATTGAATCATTGCGATGATCGTTCCCACGCTCTGCGTGGTAACGCCTCCCCGGACGCTCCGCGTCCAGCTCGACGGTGACGCGGAGCGTCACAGGCGGCATTCCCACGCAGAGCGTGGGAACGATCATCGCCAAGCCGTCGATCACCTATCACGCTCATAGCTGGAGTCAACTCGGACAACCCCCTAGAATCGCCCCCACGATTAAAGGAGACGACTTCATGCTGATGGTGATTTCCCCCGCCAAGACCCTCGATTACGAAACACCGCCGGCGACCCAGCGCTTCACCCAGCCGCAATACCTTGACCATTCCCAGGAACTGATCCAGCAATTGCGCGAGCTGACCCCGGCGCAGATCAGCGAACTGATGCACGTGTCCGACAAGATCGGCGGCCTCAACGCCGCGCGTTTCGGCAGCTGGACGCCCGCGTTCACCCCGGAGAACGCCAAGCAGGCGCTGCTCGCGTTCAAGGGTGACGTCTATACCGGCCTCGACGCGCAATCTTTCAGCGAAGCCGATTTCGATTACGCGCAAAAGCACCTGCGCATGCTCTCCGGCCTTTATGGCCTGCTGCGCCCGCTCGACCTGATGCAACCGTATCGCCTGGAAATGGGCACCAAACTGGCCAACGCCCGTGGCAAAGACCTTTACGCCTTCTGGGGCACGCGCATCAGCGAATGGCTGAATGAAGCGCTGGCCGATCAGGGCGACGACGTGCTGCTCAACCTGGCGTCCAACGAATACTTCTCGGCCGTCAAACGCACCGCCCTGAACGCGCGGATCATCAACACCGAGTTCAAGGATCAGAAGAACGGCCAGTACAAGATCATCAGTTTCTACGCGAAGAAAGCGCGTGGCCTGATGAGCCGCTTTGTGATTCAGGAAAAGATCAACGATCCGGCCCAGCTCAAGCAGTTCGATGTGCAGGGTTATCGCTACAGCGCCGAACAATCGAAACCCGACAATCTGGTCTTTCTGCGCGACCACGCCCCCGAATAAAGCATGCCTATTGCACGACTCTTTCTATCAAGAGTCGTGCAGCCTGCACGCTGTCAAAAATTCCCCGCCTTGTTTCGCCATTTTTATGGCGCCAAAAAATAATCCCTGTCTTTTCTAATTTTAGTTTCACTCGACACTGATCATTTTTTTCAGTAGTGGCACCTAACTTTTTTCACAGTAGTGGCACAAAACTATCTAGCGCGATTATGCCCCTATCAATAAAGGGCGAAACGGAAAGTGCTATCAAATTGAGACCAGTGCCATCTTTGCCAATATTTCAAAAAATTTCAGATGGCGCGATGAGCGGACTGGAACTATGTCCAAATGCGTAGTTCATACCACCGGTAACGATTCTCGCCGAGTTTGTACGAGATAACTTACGCGGAGCAGATAGCCATGTAACCAAGTTGTCACAGCAACTTGCCTAGATGACTAACTAGTCTCAAAACAAACGAAGGACAGGAGATACGCAGCATTAATATCCCCTGCAAGGCCATGGCCGCGCCCCTATAAACGTGCTCGCCTGAGCACCAGACCGCTTGATCTACGGGCTTCTCGCCTGACATCGAGCGCGCAAGACGAATGCACCAGAGTCTTCCAGAAAGAAGATCCGCTGCATAACAGGGCAAGTCATAACTATAAGGCCTGGTTGCGCACATCTTGAGTGCACTTATTTAGACACTCGGAACTTTGTATGCCTGCACACGGCATTGTGGCGCCTGTAAGCCGCACTTTCGAGTGCACTAGTGAACGCTGAACACCATTAACTCCGGCCTTCTAAGGCCTGATATATACAGAGGTAATTGCGATGCGCATCAGCATATTTGGTTTGGGTTACGTTGGCGCAGTATGTGCCGGTTGCCTGTCTGCACGTGGCCATGACGTGGTTGGCGTCGATGTTGCCAAAGACAAGATCGACATGATCAACGCTGGCAAATCCCCCATTGTTGAACCGGGCCTGGGCGAACTTCTGCAACAGGGTATCCAGACCGGTCGTCTGCGTGGCACGACCAACTTCGCCGAAGCGATTCGTGACACTGACCTGTCGATGATCTGCGTCGGTACGCCGAGCAAGAAGAACGGCGACCTCGAACTGAACTACATCGAAGCGGTGTGCCGCGAGATCGGTTTTGTTCTGCGTGAAAAAACCACCCGCCACACCATCGTTGTACGCAGCACCGTATTGCCGGGCACTGTTGCCAACGTGGTGATCCCGATTCTCGAAGACTGCTCCGGCAAAAAGGCTGGCGTCGACTTCGGCGTTGCGGTCAACCCTGAGTTCCTGCGTGAATCCACCGCCATCGCCGACTACGACCTGCCACCGATGACCGTCATCGGCGAATTCGACAAGGCTTCGGGCGACGTTCTGCAATCGCTGTACGAAGAACTCGACGCACCGATCATCCGCAAGGACATCGCTGTCGCCGAGATGATCAAGTACACCTGCAACGTCTGGCACGCGACCAAAGTGACCTTCGCCAACGAGATCGGCAACATCGCCAAAGCCGTCGGCGTCGATGGCCGTGAAGTGATGGAAGTGGTTTGCCAGGACAAGACCCTCAACCTGTCCCAGTACTACATGCGCCCGGGCTTCGCCTTCGGCGGTTCGTGCCTGCCGAAAGACGTGCGCGCCCTGACCTACCGCGCCGGTTCCCTGGACGTCGAAGCGCCGCTGCTCAACTCGCTGATGCGCAGCAACGAATCGCAAGTGCAGAACGCCTTCGACATCGTTGAAAGCCACGACAAACGCAAAGTCGCCCTGCTCGGCTTGAGCTTCAAGGCCGGCACCGACGACCTGCGCGAAAGCCCGCTGGTCGAGCTGGCCGAGATGCTGATCGGCAAGGGTTACGACCTGAGCATCTACGACAGCAACGTCGAGTACGCCCGTGTTCACGGTGCGAACAAAGACTACATCGAGTCGAAAATCCCCCACGTATCGTCGCTGCTCAACGCGGACTTCGATTCGGTGATCGACAACTCCGACGTGATCATCCTCGGCAACCGCGACGAGAAATTCCGTGCGCTGGCGCAACAAGCGCCGCATGGCAAACAGGTTATCGACCTGGTCGGCTTCATGGCCAAGGCCACCGACGCCGGTACTCGCACCGAAGGCATCTGCTGGTAAGGCAGACGTTGCACGGCGCCGCCCTCGCGACGCCGCGCAACAGAACCCAAATGTAGGAGCTGTCGAGTGAAACGAGGCTGCGATCTTTACCGGCAACATTTGAGTTCCGAGTGAACCGGAAAGATCAAAAGATCGCAG
>NZ_AKJD01000239.1 GCF_000282515.1 Pseudomonas sp. GM80 | reverse complement strand
TCAATCCCTCCACTCAGCCTTCCGACGTCGCCCGTGGATCAAGATCAAAAGCGGTACTCGAGCTTGCGCTCATTGTGTTGAGTGGTGAGAAGCAGAAGCGGTGCGAATATTTACCGGTTGAACTCAATCCTTGTGGGAGCTGGCTTGCCAGCGATGGCGGCCTGTCAGCCGACCATGTTCTGGCAGTTGAAGTCAGCCCTGTAGGAGCTGCCGAAGGCTGCGATCTTTTGATCTTGCTTGTGATGCAGCAAAAACAGGATCAAAAGTTCGCAGCCTGCGGCAGCTCCTGCACAGGAATGTGGGGCAAAAGAAAACCCCCGGCAAACCAGAGGTCTGTCGGGGGTTTTGGGTTCAGGGGTTTTGCAAGCCCTGACTCGGCTCAGCTTATTGGCAAGCTTCGCAATCCGGCTCGTCGATCGCGCAAGCCTTTGGCACTGGAGCAGGGCCGGCAGGTGCTGCGAGAACCGAATCATCACCGTGGTTGCCGCCGCTGGAAACAGCGTTCAGCTTGCTGGTGCTGATGGTCGACTTCTCGGTGCTGGTTGCGGCCAGGGCACGGAGGTAGTAGGTGGTTTTCAGGCCACGGTACCAAGCCATGCGGTAGGTCACGTCGAGTTTCTTGCCCGATGCGCCAGCGATGTACAGGTTCAGCGATTGGGCCTGGTCGATCCACTTCTGACGACGGCTGGCCGCGTCAACGATCCACTTGGTGTCCACTTCGAAGGCAGTCGCGTAGAGCTCTTTGAGTTCTTGCGGGATGCGCTCGATCTGCTGCACCGAACCGTCGTAGTACTTCAGGTCGTTGATCATGACCGAGTCCCACAGACCGCGAGCTTTCAGGTCGCGAACCAGGTACGGGTTGATCACGGTGAATTCGCCCGACAGGTTCGATTTCACATACAGGTTCTGGTAGGTCGGTTCGATCGACTGCGATACGCCAGTGATGTTGGCGATGGTCGCGGTCGGTGCGATGGCCATGATGTTGGAGTTACGAATGCCTTTCTGTACACGGGCGCGAACCGGTGCCCAGTCCAGGGATTCGTTCAGGTCAACGTCGATGTACTTCTGGCCACGTTGCTCGATCAGGATCTGTTGCGAATCCAGCGGCAGGATGCCTTTGGACCACAGCGAACCCTGGAACGTCTCGTACGCGCCGCGCTCGTCGGCCAGGTCGCAAGAAGCCTGGATTGCGTAGTAGCTGACCGCTTCCATCGACTTGTCGGCGAATTCGACGGCAGCGTCGGAACCGTAAGGGATGTGCTGCAGGTACAGCGCGTCCTGGAAGCCCATGATGCCCAGACCGACCGGACGGTGCTTGAAGTTGGAGTTCTTCGCTTGTGGCACCGAGTAGTAGTTGATGTCGATAACGTTATCGAGCATGCGCACGGCGGTGTTCACGGTGCGTTCCAGCTTGGCGGTGTCCAGCTTGCCGTTGACGATGTGGTTCGGCAGGTTGATCGAGCCCAGGTTGCAAACGGCGATTTCGTCCTTGTTGGTGTTCAAGGTGATTTCGGTGCACAGGTTCGAGCTGTGAACCACGCCGACGTGCTGCTGCGGGCTGCGCAGGTTGCACGGGTCTTTGAAGGTCAGCCATGGGTGGCCGGTTTCAAACAGCATGGAGAGCATTTTGCGCCACAGGTCTTTAGCCTGAATGGTCTTGAACAGACGAACCTTGCCTGGGTATTCGGTCAGGGCTTCGTAGTACTCGTAACGCTCTTCGAAGGCCTTACCGGTCAGGTCGTGCAGATCCGGTACTTCGGATGGCGAGAACAGGGTCCACTTGCCGTCGTCGAAGACACGCTTCATGAACAGGTCAGGGATCCAGTTGGCAGTGTTCATGTCGTGGGTACGACGACGATCATCACCGGTGTTCTTGCGCAGCTCGATGAACTCTTCGATGTCCATGTGCCAGGTTTCCAGGTAGGCACAGACAGCGCCTTTGCGCTTGCCACCCTGGTTAACGGCGACGGCGGTGTCGTTCACCACTTTCAGGAACGGAACCACGCCTTGCGACTTGCCGTTGGTGCCCTTGATGTACGAACCCAGTGCACGCACCGGCGTCCAGTCGTTGCCCAGGCCACCGGCGAATTTCGACAACATGGCGTTGTCGTGGATCGCGTGGTAGATACCCGACAGGTCATCCGGCACGGTGGTCAGGTAGCAGCTCGACAGCTGTGGACGCAGGGTGCCGGCGTTGAACAGGGTCGGGGTCGACGACATGTAGTCGAAGGACGACAGCAGGTTGTAGAACTCGATTGCACGGTCTTCTTTCTGCTTCTCTTCGATCGCCAGGCCCATGGCCACGCGCATGAAGAAGATCTGCGGCAGTTCGAAGCGGATACCGTCCTTGTGGATGAAGTAACGGTCGTACAGGGTTTGCAGGCCCAGGTAGGTGAATTGCTGATCGCGCTCGTGGTTGATCGCCTTGCCCAGTTTTTCCAGATCGAAGGTGGCCAGCACAGGGTTCAGCAGTTCGAACTCGATACCTTTGGCGATGTAGGCCGGCAGGGCCTTGGCGTACAGGTCGGCCATTTCGTGGTGAGTGGCGCTTTCGGCCACACCGAGGAAGCCCAGGCCTTCGGCACGCAGGGTGTCCATCAGCAGGCGGGCGGTCACGAACGAGTAGTTCGGCTCACGCTCAACCAGGGTACGGGCGGTCATCACCAGGGCGGTGTTGACGTCGGTCAGGGCCACGCCGTCGTACAGGTTTTTCAGGGTTTCGCGTTGGATCAGGTCGCCGTCGACCTCTTCCAGACCTTCGCACGCTTCGGTAACGATGGTGTTCAGGCGGCCCATGTCCAGCGGCGCCAGGCTGCCGTCAGCGCGGGTGATGCGGATCGACGGGTGAGCGTTGACCGCTTCTTCGGTCGGGGCGTGGGCAGCGCGTTCTTTCGAGCGACCGTCACGGTAGATCACGTAGTCGCGCGCCACTTTCTGCTCGCCGGCACGCATCAGGGCCAGTTCGACCTGGTCCTGGATTTCTTCGATGTGGATGGTGCCGCCCGATGGCATGCGACGCTTGAAAGTCGCGGTGACTTGTTCGGTCAGGCGCGCAACAGTGTCGTGGATTCGCGACGAAGCGGCAGCGGTGCCGCCCTCAACTGCGAGGAACGCTTTGGTGATAGCGACGGTGATCTTGTCATCGGTGTAAGGAACGACAGTGCCATTACGCTTGATCACGCGCAGTTGACCCGGCGCGGTGGCTGCCAGATCCGAATTCGAATCGGCGGCCTGCGGCAAGGTGCCCTGCGGGTTCTCGCGAGTTGTGTCGGTTTGCATGGGGGGTGGTCTCCACATTCTCTATGTTTGTTTGGCACCGTCATGGTGCTCACCGTTCTGTACCGAAGCACTGCAACCGACAAGCGTCGGCGTAACAACTTCGGAACAGTAGGAAAAAGGCTTGTAGCGCCGCATCCTTGCCGAAGTTTTCGGCGCCGAGCCAAGGCTCGAGCCAAACTCCTTCCAGGGTGACAGTAATGACTGCAACACCCGTACCGTTCCGGTCGTTTCCGACCTAAAAAACGGTGCCATCCGCAAGTGCGGTTTGGGCTTTGAAAAACTTGCTTGGTTCAACCGGAAACTGGCAATAAAGCACTTGAGTTTCAGGCCCTAAATGTGGTTGGGCGTTTGAGTGGAAAACCCCATATGTAGGGTCTCTCCCCGCGCCGTGCTACAAGATAATGCGTTTTGAGGGGTGTTGCAACGTACTACCTGTGGATAAACCTGTGCGTAAATTGTGTAAGAAACAAGGAATTCCCGTGTAGGCCGCGGACCTGCTGAGCTAGACCGTTTGTCACTGTTTTTTCGCCTGGAAAAACGCTTCAGCGGATTTTTAAGGGCGCGAACCCTATCACAAAAAACCGCCTTGTCCGAACGCATTTACCGACTTGTGTTCCGGCTGTACGCCGTTTATACAATCGGCCCAGGTGAATGCGATTTTATCCTCCAAAAACATGACAAAAACACTAGAGGATCCCTGTAGGAGCTGCCGAAGGCTGCGATCCTTTGATCTTGAAAAAAACAAAATCAAAAGATCGCAGCCTCGTTTCACTCGTCAGCTCCTACAGGGCAACACGAGCTGCGGCACGCTGCGATCTTTTGATGTTGATTTTGCGGGGCAGGATCAAAAGATC
>NZ_AKJD01000238.1 GCF_000282515.1 Pseudomonas sp. GM80 | reverse complement strand
AGGACCTGCCGCAGGCTGCGATCTTTTGATCTGGTTTTTCAGAAGCAAGATCAAAAGATCGCAGCCTGCGGCAGCTCCTACATGAACCATCATTGGCGTCGATGTTTACCATCACGGCAATGAAGTTCTCATAAAAAATCCCCGGCGTAAGATCGGCTCCATACCAACCAATAACACCCCGGAGCAAACATCATGAAACGCCAAACTCTTCTCAGCATCGCTTTCTCGGTTTTCGCAGTAAACGCTTTCGCCGCTACCCCGGTTCACACGATGATCGCCGCTGACGGCTCGGATCGTCTGTACCAGAACGCTGTCGCTGCTGATGGCTCCGATCGTCTGCAAGGCAACACCGTAGCGGCTGATGGCTCGGATCGTCTGCAAGGCAACACCGTCGCCGCTGATGGCTCCGATCGTTTGCAAGGCAACACCGTTGCCGCTGATGGCTCCGATCGTCTGCAGGGCAACACCGTCGCCGCTGATGGTTCGGATCGTCTGCAGGGCAATACCGTTGCAGAGGGTGGTTCGGATCGCCTGCTCGAACGCCGCGCTGTCTGAATGATTGCGCTGATCGCAACAACCCAGAAAAACCCGGCATCCCCTGCCGGGTTTTTTATGTCCGTGTGATTATCCGCCCTTGCCCATGCAGCGTTTGTAACGCTCATCCACGCGCTTGGCGAACCACGCCGTGGTCAGTTTGCGGGTGATTTTCGGGCTTTGCAGGACGATGCCTGGTAGCACCGCGCGCGGCAGCTTCTTGCCCTCGGCTTTTTCCGCCAACTCAAACACCCGTTGATAGAGCTTCGTCTCTTCGAATTCGGGGGTTTTGCCCTTTTCCAACTGATCACGAATGGTCGGATTACGCATGCCGAGCGACTTGCCAAGGGTGCGCACCGCCAGCTCCGTGCCGCCGGGCATGATCGAGTCATAACGAATCAGATCGCCGTCGAGTGCCAGCGGGATGCCCGAGGCGCGGCTGACTGCGTTCTGGAATGCGGCATTGCGGCTGGCGTACCAACCGGCGTTGAAATCGGCGAAGCGATACAGCGGCTCGCGATAACTCACCGGGTAACCGAGCAAGTGCGCGATGCCGAAGTACATGCCACCGCGGCGGCTGAACACTTCGTGGCGAATGCTGCCGTCGACCGGGTACGGATAGTCCTTGGCGTGCTGTTCGGCAAACTCGATGCTGACCTGCATCGGCCCGCCGGTGTGGACCGGGTTGAAGCCACCGAATAGCGTACGGCCCATCGGTACCCTGCCGATGAAGTCATCGAAAATCGCGCTCAATTCCTTCTCGCTGCGCGCGGCGTTGAGGCGTTCGCTGTAGGTCTTGCCAGTGGTCGAGCGCACTTGCAAAGCGCCGCTGACCAACAGGCTGGGGATGTGCACTTTGCCGGCGCGACGGTCGATTTCGTCGCGGGCGATTTTGCCGAGGCCGGGTACGGTGGGGTCGGCCTGAAAGGTCGATTCCTGTTCAACCACCGCCAGCACCGAGCACAGATTCTGTGTGGTCGGGCTGATGTCTTGCGCGGCAAATGCGGCGTAAATGTCGGTAGCCCAGCCCTGACGATCCGCGACCTTGGCCGGCATCAGCCGGACGATTTCAGCCTTCACTTCAGCAGGCGCACGGGGCACCGGTTCGCTGCTGCGCTGCCCCGCACAACCGGCGAGGCTCAACACTGCGGCGAGGGTCATGAGTAATCGCATCTTGCTCCATCCAGTCCACTAAGCCAGAACCACCATACACAATCCCTGTGGGAGCTGCCGCAGGCTGCGAT
>NZ_AKJD01000237.1 GCF_000282515.1 Pseudomonas sp. GM80 | reverse complement strand
GCCGATGACGTCTACAAAGACGCCGGCAAAGTCGAAGTAACCATCAAGGATGCGACTGGCGGCAACTTCGAGAACCTGGTGCCGAGCACCACGCCAGCCATTACTGACGTCACTGATACCATCGACACCTCGACGGTCAAACTGACCGCGACCGAGTCTGCTGCTGAAGGTGGCACCGTCACTTACACCGCGACTGTCGGCGCGCCAGTCACCGGTTCGCCGGTTGTGGTGACCCTTGCCAATGGTCAGAACATCACCATTGAAGTGGGTAAAACCACTGGCACCGTGACCACCACTGCTCCGAACGATGCGTTGACCGGGCATGCGCCGCTGACCAACTCGATCACCAACGTTTCCGGCGGCAACTACGAGAACCTCGCTGCCGACAAAACCCCGGTCAGCACCACCGTGACTGACACCGTCGACACCACCAATCTGTCGCTGACGGCGACCGGCGCGGTGAACGAAGGCGGTCAGATCACCTACACCGCGACCCTGACCAACGCTGCTGGTTCGCCAGTCACCGTGACCCTGAGCAACGGCTCGGTGATCACCATCGAGGCCGGTAAAACCACCGGCACCGTGACTGTCGACGCTCCGAAAGACGACGTCTACAAGGACGCCGGCACTGTTGAAGCGACCATCAAGGGCGCGACCGGTGGCGACTTCGAAAACCTCGTCACCAGCACTGTCCCGGCCGTCACTACCGTCAACGACACCATCGACACCTCCACCGTGTCGCTGACCGCCACTGCCAACGTCGCCGAAGGCGAAACCGTGGTGTACACCGCCACCGTGACCGCGCCAGTGACTGGCACGCCGGTTGTAGTGACTCTGTCCAATGGCCAGACCATCACCATCGCCGTCGGTGAAACCAGCGGTTCGGTAAACTTTGTGGCACCGAACAGCCCATTGGCCGGCGGCAGCTCCTTGAGCGTGACCATCGACGGCGCCACGGGCGGCAACTACGAAAAACTCGTGGTCGACGGCAAGTCCGCGGACACCGCGGTTTCCGACACCACTGACACCACCAACCTGAACCTGACGGCGACCGATTCGGTGGCGGAAGGTGGTTCGATCGTTTACACCGCAACCCTGACCAACCCGGCCGGCACGCCGGTGACTGTGACCCTGTCGAACGGCGCGGTGATTACCATCGAGGCCGGCAAGACCACCGGCACTGTGACCGTTGCGGCGCCAGCCGATGACGTCTACAAGGACGCCGGCAAAGTCGAAGCGACCATTGCGACCGCCACTGGTGGCAATTTCGAAAACCTGGTGCCGAGCACCGTTCCAGCCGTGACCAACGTCACCGACACCATCGACACCACCACCGTCAAACTCACCGCGACCGAGTCGGCGGCTGAGGGCGGCACCGTTACTTACACCGCGACGGTGGGTGCGCCAGTGACCGGTTCTCCGGTGACCGTGACCTTGGCCAACGGCCAGAACATCACCATCGAAGTCGGCAAAACCACCGGCACCGTGACCACCACTGCACCGAACGACGCGTTGACCGGCCATGCGCCGATCAGCAATGCGATCACCGGCGTCAGCGGCGGCAATTACGAGAACCTGATAGCGGACAAGACCCCTGTTTCGACCAACGTGACCGACACCGTCGATACCACCAATCTGTCGCTGACCGCGACCGGTTCCGTGGCCGAAGGTGGCTCGATTGTTTACACCGCGACCCTGACCAACCCGGCCGGCACCCCGGTGACCGTGACCCTTTCCAACGGTTCGGTCATCACTATCGAAGCGGGTAAAACCACCGGCACCGTGACGGTTGCGGCGCCAGCCGATGACGTCTACAAGGACGCCGGTAAAGTTGAAGTGACCATCAAGGACGCCAGCGGCGGCAACTTCGAGAATCTCGTTCCGAGCACCACGCCTGCGGTCACTGACGTCACTGACACCATCGATACCTCGACGGTCAAACTGACCGCCACCGAGTCTGCCGCTGAAGGCGGCACCGTCACTTACACCGCCAGCGTTGGCGCGCCGGTGACCGGTTCGCCAGTTGTGGTGTCCCTGGCCAACGGCCAGAACATCACCATCGAAGTCGGCAAAACCACCGGCACTGTGACCACCATTGCACCCAACGATGCGTTGACCGGTCATGCGCCACTGACCAACGCCATCACTGGCGTCAGCGGCGGCAACTACGAAAACCTCGTGGCCGACAAAACGCCGGTCAGCACCAACGTGACCGACACCGTCGACACCACTAACCTGTCGCTGACCGCGACCGGCTCCGTGGCCGAGGGTGGTTCGATCATCTACACCGCGACCCTGACCAATGCCGCTGGCTCGCCAGTGACCGTGACGTTAAGCAATGGCGCGGTGATCACCATCGAAGCCGGCAAAACCACGGGCACCGTGTCTGTTCCAGCGCCAGCCGATGACGTCTACAAGGACGCGGGCAAAGTCGAAGCAACCATTTCGACTGCTACTGGCGGCAACTTCGAAAGCCTGCTGCCGAGCACTGTTCCGGCGGTGACTCAGATCACCGATACCATCGACACGTCGACCGTGAAACTGACGGCCGACACTTCGGTGGCTGAAGGCGGCACTGTCACCTACACCGCGACTGTTGGCGCGCCAGTTACCGGTTCGCCGGTCACTGTGACCCTGGCCAACGGCCAGAACATCACCATCGAAGTCGGCAAAACTACCGGCACCGTAACCTTCACTGCACCAAACGATGCGTTGACCGGTCACGCGCCCGTCACCAACTCGATCACCGGCGTAACCGGTGGCAATTACGAGAACCTGGTGGCCGACAAGACCCCGGTTTCGACCAACGTCACCGATACCGTCGACACCACTAACCTGTCGCTGACCGCGACTGGCACCGTCGCCGAAGGTGGCCAGATCACCTACACCGCGACCCTGACCAACGCTGCCGGCTCGCCCGTCACCGTGACCCTGAGCAATGGCGCGGTAATCACCATCGACGCGGGCAAAACCACGGGCACCGTGACCGTTGCAGCGCCAGCCGATGACGTCTACAAAGACGCCGGTAAAGTCGAAGTGACGATCAAGGACGCCACCGGCGGCAACTTCGAGAATCTCGTTCCGAGCACCACGCCTGCGGTCACCGACGTCACCGATACCATCGACACCTCGACAGTCAAACTCACCGCCGATACTTCGGTGGCTGAAGGCGGTACGGTCACCTACACCGCCACCGTTGGCGCGCCAGTAACCGGTTCGCCGGTCACCGTGACTTTGGCCAACGGTCAAAACATCACCATCGAAGTCGGCAAAACCACCGGTACCGTGACCACCACCGCGCCGAATGACGCGTTGACTGGTCATGCGCCGATCACCAACTCGATCACCGGCGTAACGGGTGGCAATTACGAGAACCTGGTGGCCGACAAGACCCCGGTTTCGACCAATGTCACTGACACCGTCGACACCACCAACCTGTCGCTGTCCGCGACCGGTTCTGTGGCCGAGGGCGGTTCGATTGTTTACACCGCGACGCTGACTAACGCCGCTGGCTCGCCAGTCACCGTGACCCTGTCGAACGGCGCCGTAATCACCATCGACGCGGGCAAAACCACCGGCACCGTAACCGTCGCAGCGCCGGCCGACGACGTTTACAAAGACGCCGGCAAAGTCGAAGCGACCATTTCGACCGCTACTGGCGGCAACTTCGAGAGCCTGGTGCCGAGCACCGTTCCGGCCGTCACTAATGTGACCGACACCATCGATACCACCACCGTCAAACTGACCGCCACCGAATCGGCTGCTGAAGGTGGCACCGTCACCTACACCGCCA
>NZ_AKJD01000236.1 GCF_000282515.1 Pseudomonas sp. GM80 | reverse complement strand
GCGTCCAGTGACGCGGAGCGTCACGGGCTGCATTCCCACGCAGAGCGTGGGAATGATCAGATCAAAAGATCGCAGCCTTCGGCAGCTCCTACATGGGGGATTTTTGTTGGGGCGGGAGTTTTCTGCAGGCGAAAAAAAACGCCCCGAACCAGTCGGGGCGTTTTCATGTGTGGCTCAAGCGGGGGAAATTACTTGCCTTCCCAGCGCTTCAGTACCAGCGTGGCGTTGGTGCCGCCGAAGCCGAAGCTGTTGCTCATCACGGTGTTGATGGTGGCGTTCTCGCGGGTCTTGGTCAGCACCGGCAGATCGGCCACTTCAGGGTCCAGCTCGTCGATGTTGGCGGAACCGGCAATGAAGTTGCCTTCCATCATCAGCATGCAGTAGATCGCTTCGTGAACGCCAGCGGCGCCCAGGGAGTGACCGGACAGGCTCTTGGTCGAGCTGATCGCAGGTGCCTTGTCGCCGAACACTTCACGCACACCCTTCATTTCCGCAACGTCGCCGACCGGAGTCGAGGTGCCGTGGGTATTCAGGTAGTCGATCGGAGTATCAACGGTGGACATCGCCATCTGCATGCAGCGGATCGCGCCTTCGCCACTTGGGGCAACCATGTCGTAGCCGTCGGACGTCGCGCCGTAGCCAACGATTTCCGCGTAGATTTTCGCGCCACGGGCCAGAGCGTGTTCCAGCTCTTCAACCACGACCATGCCGCCACCGCCAGCGATGACGAAACCGTCACGGTCTTTGTCGTAGGCGCGGGAAGCCTGTTCCGGGGTGTCGTTACGCTTGCTGGACAGAGCGCCCATGGCGTCGAACAGGAACGACTGGCTCCAGTGCTCTTCTTCACCGCCACCGGCGAAGACGATGTCCTGCTTGCCCATCTGGATCTGTTCCATGGCGGTACCGATGCAGTGAGCACTGGTGGCGCAGGCAGAAGCGATGGAGTAGTTCAGGCCCTTGATCTTGAATGGCGTGGCCAGGCAAGCGGAAACGGTGCTGCTCATGGTCCGTGTGACACGGTATGGGCCAACGCGCTTCACGCCTTTCTCGCGCAGGATGTCCAGCGCTTCCATCTGGTTCAGCGTGGAAGCACCACCGGAGCCAGCCACCAGGCCGGTACGCGGGTTGGACACTTGCTCTTCGGTCAGGCCGGAGTCAGCAATGGCGTCTTTCATGGCCAGGTAGGCGTAAGCCGCTGCGTGGCCGACAAAGCGATAGATCTTGCGATCGATCAGCTCTTCAAGGTTGAGGTCGATGGAGCCGGAAACCTGGCTACGCAGACCCATTTCGGCATATTCCGGGTTGAACCGGATGCCAGGGCGGCTTGCACGCAGGTTAGCGGAGACGGTCTCTTTGTCATTGCCCAGGCACGAAACAATGCCCAGACCAGTGATAACGACGCGGCGCATGCGAATAACCCTTAGAAGTTGTCAGTGGAGGTGAACACGCCGACGCGAAGGCCTTCGGCGGTGTAGATTTCGCGACCGTCAACAGACACCGAACCGTCGGCAATGGCCAGGTTCAGCTTGCCCTTGAGGACGCGCTTGATTTGAATGTTGTAGGTGACTTTCTTGGCGGTCGGCAGGACCTGGCCGAAGAATTTCACTTCGCCCGAACCCAGCGCACGGCCACGGCCCGGCAGGCCTTGCCAGCCCAGGAAGAAACCGACCAGTTGCCACATGGCGTCCAGACCCAGGCAGCCCGGCATCACCGGATCACCTTCGAAGTGGCAGGCGAAGAACCACAGGTCAGGGTTGATATCCAGTTCGGCGACCAATTCACCTTTGCCGTACTTGCCACCCTCTTCACTGATATGGGTGATGCGATCCACCATCAGCATGTTCGGGGCGGGCAGTTGCGCGTTACCTGGGCCGAACAGCTCACCGCGACTGCAGCGCAGCAGATCTTCCCGAGTAAAGGCGTTTTGTTTGGTCATGCGAGCTCCTCAATAATCCCATGCGGCAGGTGGGGCAAATCTTCCCGACCGTTCGAAGCGTTCATGCCTCGAACCGGCAGCCTACTCATAGACTATTGCGTTGTGGTGAAAGTCACAGCACCAAGGACATGAATGTACACTTGTGCACTGAAATTTTTATTCAAGCCCCTTTTGAGGCTCGTTCGGGTGCCTAAGACTGCCGCACTTTCGCTTTTCACGCCAGTCGCAGATGGTCGAAAGGCCCACACTACGACACCCATCGCTGCAGAATCTGCTGCAGATCATTACGTTTGAACGGCTTCGCCAGATAATCGTTCATGCCAGCCGACAGGCAGGTTTCCCGGTCGCCCTGCAGGGCGTTGGCGGTCAGCGCGATGATCGGCACGTCGGCGCGTCCGGGCAGGCGACGAATCTGTCGGGTCGCTTCGTAACCGTCGATGATCGGCAAGCGGCAGTCCATCAGAATCACTTCGAAATCATTGCCCTCGGCACTGCGCACGGCCTGCGCACCGTCGGTGGCGACACTGACAGTAAAGCCCAGGCTGCGCAGCATCGCCTCGATAACCGTCTGGTTGACCGGGTTGTCTTCGACCAGCAGCACATTGCGTCCTTCGCCATGGCTGTCGCCGTTGAACGCTCGCGGTGCCGCCAGTGGCGGCAGCG
>NZ_AKJD01000235.1 GCF_000282515.1 Pseudomonas sp. GM80 | reverse complement strand
AGGTGTCGTTGCCGTCGCCGCCAGTCATGGTATCGGCACCGAGGCCGCCATTGAGGATGTTGTTGCTGGCGTTGCCGACGATGATGTTGTTCAGGTCGTTACCGAGCACGGTGAAAGCGCCGGCACCGTTCAGCAGAACGTTTTCGACGTTGCGCAAGCTGGTCTGGCTCATGTCGACCACGTTGGTCTGGGCCGTGGCGGCATAGGTGATGTTGAGGACATCGGAGCCTTCGTTGGCGTTCTCTACCAGCAACGCCAGTTCGCCGGCCTGATCGATGTTGTAAACATCATCGCCGTCACCGCCGATCATGGTGTCCAGACCTGCGCCGCCGACCAGGGTGTTGTTGCCGGCGTTGCCGATCAGCACGTTGTTGCCGTTGTTGCCGAAGGCCTTGATGTTGTCGGTGCCGGTGAGGGTCAGGTTCTCGAGATTGGCGCCGAGGGTGTAGGTGATCGAGGCCATGACGGTGTCGATTTCGCTGGCCAGGGTGCTGGTTTCGACCACTACGTCGCCGACGTTGTCGACGTAATAGGTGTCATTGCCCAGGCCACCGGTCATGGTATCGGCACCGAGACCGCCATTGAGGATGTTGTTGCTGGCGTTGCCGACGATGATGTTGTTCAGGTCGTTACCGAGCACGGAGAAGGCGCCTGCGCCGCTCACCAGAACGTTTTCGACGTTTTGC
>NZ_AKJD01000234.1 GCF_000282515.1 Pseudomonas sp. GM80 | reverse complement strand
ACGTCTACAAAGACGCCGGCAAAGTCGAAGTGACTATCAAGGACGCCACCGGCGGCAACTTCGAGAACCTGGTGCCAAGCACCACGCCAGCGGTGACCGACGTCACCGACACCATCGACACTTCGACCGTTAAGCTGACTGCAACCGAGACTGCGGCTGAAGGCGGCACCGTCACCTACACCGCTACCGTGGGTGCGCCAGTCACCGGTTCACCTGTGGTCGTGACTCTGGCCAACGGCCAGAACATCACCATCGAAGTGGGCAAAACCACCGGCACCGTGACCACCACCGCACCCAACGATGCGCTGAATGGCCATGCACCGTTGACCAACTCGATCACCGGCGTCAGCGGTGGCAACTATGAAGACCTCGTTGCCGATAAAACCCCGGTCAGCACCACCGTCACCGACACCGTCGACACCACCAATCTGACGCTCAGCGCCACCGGCACCGTGGCAGAAGGCGGTTCGATCGTTTACACCGCGACCCTGACCAACCCGGCCGGCACCCCGGTGACCGTGACCTTGAGCAATGGCTCGGTGATCACCATCGAAGCCGGTAAAACCACCGGCACCGTGACCGTCGCAGCACCGGCCGATGACGTTTACAAAGACGCCGGCAAAGTCGAAGTCACTATCAAGGACGCCACCGGCGGCAACTTCGAGAACCTGGTACCAAGCACCGTTCCAGCGGTGACCGACGTCACTGACACCATCGACACCTCGACGGTGAAACTGACCGCCACCGAAACCGCTGCTGAAGGCGGCACCGTCACCTACACCGCGACTGTTGGTGCGCCAGTGACCGGTTCGCCTGTCGTCGTGACCCTGGCCAACGGTCAGAGCATCACCATCGAAGTCGGCAAAACCACCGGCACCGTGACCACCACCGCACCGAACGATGTGCTGGCCGGCCATGCACCGCTGACCAACGCGATCACCAACGTCAGCGGCGGCAACTACGAAAATCTGGTCGCCGACAAAACCCCGGTCAGCACCACCGTGACCGATACCGTCGACACCACCACCGTTTCGCTGACCGCCACCGGCAACGTCAACGAAGGCGGGCAGATCGTCTACACCGCGACGCTGACCAACCCGGCCGGCACCCCGGTGACCGTGACCCTGAGCAACGGTTCGACCATCACCATCGACGCCGGCAAGACCACCGGCACCGTGA
>NZ_AKJD01000233.1 GCF_000282515.1 Pseudomonas sp. GM80 | reverse complement strand
TCGTGCTCGGCCAGACGTGCTTCGATTTCGCCCAGTTCGATACGCAGACCACGGATTTTCACCTGATGGTCCATACGCCCGGCGTACTCGATCACACCGTCAGCGCGGTAACGCGCCAAGTCGCCAGTGCGATACAGGCGCTGACCATCACCGAACGGGCTGGTGACGAAACGCTCGGCCGTCAGTGCCGGACGACGGTGATAACCCCGCGCCAGGCCTTCGCCACCCAGGTACAACTCACCGATGACACCGACCGGCAACGGCGCCAGGCTGTTGTCGAGGATGTAGGTGCTGAGGTTGGCGATCGGTTGACCGATCGGCACGCTGTCACGGCCTTCGTCGCGGCAGGTCCAGTGGGTCACGTCGATGGCCGCTTCGGTCGGGCCATAGAGGTTGAACAGCCCGGCGTTCGGCAACTTGGCGAACACCTGCTGCTGAGCATCGACCTGCAAGGCTTCACCGCTGCAAACGATGCGCGTCAGGCTGGTGCAATCGGCCACCGCCGGGTCTTGCAGGAAGGCCTGCAACATCGACGGCACGAAGTGCAGCGTGGTGATGTTCTCTTCAGCGATCACCTGAATCAGTTGCGCCGGATCGCGGTGCGCGCCCGGCGCGGCTACCACCAGTGTCGAGCCGGTCATCAGCGGCCAGAAGAACTCCCACACCGACACGTCGAAGCTGAACGGGGTCTTTTGCAG
>NZ_AKJD01000232.1 GCF_000282515.1 Pseudomonas sp. GM80 | reverse complement strand
GCGATCTTTTGATCCTGATCTTAAAAACAAGATCAAAAGATCGCAGCCTGCGGCAGCTCCTGCGGGGTTAATGTGTTATGAGGCGATCAGCTGGCGCAGGACGTAATGCAAGATCCCGCCCGACTTGAAGTACTCCACCTCGTTCAAGGTGTCGATCCGGCACAGCACTTCGATTTTCTCCTGACGCCCATCCTCACGGGTGATCACCAGCGGCAAGTTCATCCGTGGGGTCAGCTCGACTCCGGTCAAACCCTGAATCTCGAAAGTCTCCTTGCCGGTCAGGTTGAGGCTCTTGCGGTTCTGATCGAGCTTGAACTGCAGCGGCAACACGCCCATGCCCACGAGGTTGGAACGGTGAATCCGCTCAAAACTCTCGGCGATCACCGCTTTCACGCCCAGCAAATTGGTGCCCTTGGCCGCCCAGTCACGGCTGGAACCGGTGCCGTATTCCTGCCCGGCAACCACCACCAGCGGCGTGCCCGATTGCTGATATTTCATGGCTGCGTCGTAGATCGCCAGTTTTTCGCCGGTCGGCATGTAAATCGTGTTGCCACCTTCCTCGCCGCCGAGCATTTCGTTACGAATACGGATGTTGGCGAACGTGCCGCGCATCATCACTTCGTGGTTGCCGCGCCGTGAGCCGTAAGAGTTGAAGTCCCGTGGTTCCACGCCTTTTTCGCGCAAGTAACGCCCGGCCGGGCTGTCAGCCTTGATGTTGCCGGCGGGGGAGATGTGGTCAGTGGTCACCGAATCGCCGAGCAAGGCCAGAACCCGCGCGCCTTTGACATCTTTGATTTGTGGCAACGGCCCGGAAATATCGTCGAAAAACGGTGGATGCTGAATGTAAGTGGAGTCGTCCTGCCACACATAAGTCGCCGCTTGCGGCACCTCGATGGCTTGCCACTGTTCATCGCCGGCAAACACTTCGGCGTATTCCTTGTGGAACATCGCCGTGCTGACCTGATTCACCGCATCGGCGATCTCTTTACTCGATGGCCAGATATCGCGCAGATACACCGGATTGCCTTGCTTGTCCTCGCCCAGCGGTTCACTGCTGATGTCGCTGCGTACGCTGCCAGCCAAGGCATACGCGACCACCAGCGGCGGCGAGGCCAGCCAGTTGGTTTTCACCAGTGGATGCACGCGGCCTTCAAAGTTGCGGTTGCCGGACAGCACCGACGCGACGGTGAGGTCGGCTTTCTGAATGGCTTTTTCGATCGGCTCGGGCAGCGGCCCGGAGTTGCCGATACAGGTGGTGCAGCCATAACCGACCAATGAAAAACCGAGTTGGTCGAGGTATTGCGTCAATCCCGCAGCCTTGTAGTAGTCGGTCACCACTTTCGAGCCCGGCGCCAGTGAACTCTTCACCCACGGCTTGCGCGTAAGGCCTTTCTCCACGGCTTTTTTCGCCAACAGACCGGCCGCCATCATCACGCTCGGGTTGGAGGTGTTGGTGCAGGAGGTGATGGCGGCGATAACCACGGCGCCGTTTTTCAGGCGATAGGTGTGGCCTTCGTATTCATATTCGGTTTCGCCGACCAGATCGGCATTACCCACGGCGACGCCGCCACCGCCCTCACTTTCCAGGCGTCCTTCTTCTTTGCTGGTGGGTTTGAATTGCAGGTCGATGAAGTCGCTGAAGGCTTGCGGCACGTTCGGCAGCGACACGCGATCCTGCGGGCGTTTTGGCCCGGCCAGGCTTGCTTCGACGCTGCCCATGTCCAGCGCCAGGCTGTCGGTAAACACCGGTTCCTGACCGGGCAGGCGCCACAGGCCTTGGGCTTTGGTGTAGGCCTCGACCAGTTTCACCGTTTCTGGCGGGCGACCCGACAGGCGCAGGTATTCCAGCGTCACGTCGTCGACCGGGAAGAAACCGCACGTCGCGCCGTATTCCGGGGCCATGTTGGCGATAGTTGCGCGATCAGCCAGTGGCAGATCGGCGAGGCCGTCACCGTAGAACTCGACGAATTTGCCCACTACGCCTTTCTTGCGCAGCATCTGCGTGACCGTCAGCACCAGGTCGGTGGCGGTGATGCCTTCCTTGAGTTTGCCGGTGAGCTTGAAACCGATCACTTCCGGAATCAGCATCGACACCGGTTGCCCGAGCATCGCCGCTTCCGCCTCGATCCCGCCGACACCCCAGCCGAGCACGCCGAGGCCGTTGATCATGGTGGTGTGGGAGTCGGTGCCGACCAATGTGTCCGGGAAGGCATAGGTGCGGCCGTCTTCATCCTTGGTCCACACGGTGCGGCCGAGGTATTCAAGGTTGACCTGATGGCAAATGCCGGTGCCCGGCGGCACGACGCTGAAATTATCGAAGGCGCTCTGGCCCCAGCGCAGGAAGGCATAACGTTCGCCGTTGCGCTGCATTTCGATGTCGACGTTCTGCTCGAAAGCGCTGGGCGAGGCAAACTTGTCGACCATTACCGAGTGGTCGATCACCAGATCCACCGGTGACAGCGGGTTGATCCGCTGCGGGTCGCCGCCGGCCTTGGCCATCGCCGCGCGCATGGCGGCAAGGTCGACCACGGCGGGCACCCCGGTAAAGTCTTGCATCAATACGCGGGCAGGGCGGTACTGGATTTCCCGATCGGAGCGACGCTCCTTGAGCCAGGCGGCAATCGCCTTGAGGTCGGCGCCGGTGACGGTTTTTTCATCTTCCCAGCGGAGCAGGTTTTCCAGCAGGACTTTCAGCGACATTGGCAGCTTGTCGAGATCGCCCAGGCTTTTGGCGGCATCCGGCAGGCTGAAATAATGGTAGGTCTTGTCGTCGATTTGCAGCGTTTTAAGGGTCTTCAGACTATCGAGGGACGGCATTACGATCACTCCTTTGAATCCGCACGGCTACGGATCGGGGGACGAATAGAGCTTTAAACCTAGCCCTGTTTTAGGTAGCTGGCTAATAACTGGACTCTATGAGCGGAACCAAGGTTCCGACATCGGCTATCATGCGCCGGTTTTCGTGACAGGCTTTGCTGCAACGCAAGGTCTGGACATCGCGCAGGGGCCGAATGATCGCCCGCTGCCCAGGAGTAAGAATGAACACCCTATTCATGCATTGCCGGCCAGGCTTCGAAGGCGAAGTCTGTTCGGAGATTTCCGACCTCGCCGCCCAACTCAACGTGGCTGGCTACGCCAAGGCCAAAGCGGCCACCGCCTGCGCCGAGTTTGTCTGCACCGAAGAAGACGGCGCCGAGCGTCTGATGCGCGGCCAGCGTTTCGCCGAGCTGATCTTCCCGCGCCAATGGGCGCGCGGCGTCTTCATTGATCTGCCGGAAACCGACCGCATCAGCGTGATCCTCGCGCACATGGCCGAGTTCCCGGTGTGCGGCAGCCTGTGGCTGGAGGTCGTCGACACCAATGACGGCAAGGAACTGTCGAACTTCTGCAAGAAATTCGAAGGCCCGCTGCGCAAGGCGCTCACCGGCGCCGGCAAACTGGTCGATGACGCCAGCAAACCGCGTCTGCTGCTGACGTTCAAAAGTGGTCGTGAAGTGTTTCTCGGTATGGCTGACGCGGGTAACTCGGCGATGTGGCCAATGGGCATTCCGCGCCTGAAGTTTCCGCGCGAAGCACCGAGCCGCTCGACCTTGAAGCTGGAAGAGGCGTGGCACCACTTCATCCCGCGCGATCAGTGGGAAGACCGCCTGCACAGCGACATGACCGGTGTTGACCTTGGCGCCGCACCGGGCGGCTGGACCTGGCAACTGGTCAATCGCGGCATGCTGGTGACCGCGATCGACAACGGCCCGATGGCGGAAAGCCTGATGGACACCGGTCTGGTGCAGCACTTGATGGCGGACGGTTTTACCTTCAAGCCCAAGCAACCGGTGGACTGGATGGTCTGCGACATTGTCGAGAAGCCGGCACGCAACGCGGCGATGCTCGAAGAGTGGATTGGTGAGGGGCATTGCCGCGAGGCAGTGGTCAACCTGAAGTTGCCGATGAAGCAGCGCTATGCCGAAGTGAAGCGCTTGCTTGAACGCATTGCCGATGGCTTCAAGGCGCGCGGGATCAAAGTCGATATCGGCTGCAAACAGCTCTATCACGACCGCGAGGAAGTGACCTGCCACCTGCGCCGACACGACATCAAAAAAACAAAATCCCGCTAAAACACCGCAAT
>NZ_AKJD01000231.1 GCF_000282515.1 Pseudomonas sp. GM80 | reverse complement strand
ATCTTTTGATGTTGGTTTTAAAAACAGGATCAAAAGATCGCAGCCTGCGGCAGCTCCTACAGGGGATGGGTTTATTTTTTGGCACGGGTGCATCCAAATGCCTCCGTCATGGGTAGTCCTTGTAACAGCCCGCTTCGGCTGTCAGCGGTTTACCCATTTTGGAGAAACATACTGATGAACATCACCCAACTGATCTGCCTCAGCGGTTTGCTCGCCGCCAGCGCCACGACCTTTGCGCAAAGCAGTTATCCCGACGCGATCAAGGTCCCGGATGGCCACAAGATCGCGATGGAAACCACTGGCGTCGGCGAGATCACCTACGAATGCCGCGACAAGGCCAATGCCCCGGGCCAGACCGAGTGGACTTTCGTCGGCCCGAAAGCGGTGCTCAATGATCGCAGCGGCCAGCAGGTCGGCACCTACTTCGGCCCGCCGGCCACCTGGCAGGCCAAGGACGGGTCGAAGGTCACTGGCACGCAATTGGCCGTGGCGCCGTCGAGTCCGGGCAACCTGCCCTATCAGTTGGTCAAGGCTAATCCTGCCGAGGGTAAAGGCGCGATGACGGGCGTCAGCTACATCCAGCGTGTCGCGCTCAAGGGCGGCGTGGCGCCAGGCAGTGAATGCACGGCGGCGAACAAGGGCAAGCAGGAAGTGGTGAAGTACCAGGCCGACTACATTTTCTGGGCCGCGAACTGACCCCTCAGGCTCAACATCAATCCCTGTGGGAGCTGGCTTGCCAGCGATGGCGTCGCATCAGTCGATATTTTCGTCACTGATACGCCGCCATCGCGGGCAAGCCCGCTCCCACAGGGTTCTGTGTTGTTTTGGGGAATGTGAGCTAGATTGCACGACATGCCTTTAGCCGAACCCGTGTTTGATTACGAAGCCCGTCTCGCTGCCTGTGCCCGCGGCGAGCGCTCGGCCCTGCGCGATTTGTATGTGCAGGAAGGTCCGCGTCTGCTCGGCGTGGCCAAGCGGCTGGTGCGCGATACGGCGCTGGCGGAGGACATCGTCCATGAGGCCTTCATCAAGATCTGGAACGGCGCAACCGGATTCGACCCGGCGCGCGGGTCGGCACGCGGCTGGATGTTCAGCGTGACCCGGCATCTGGCGCTGAACCTGCTGCGTGATCAGAGTCGCGAGACGTCGCTTGGCGCTGAGCATGAAACGGCCGCGGATGTTGATGCCTTTGAGGCCCAGGCGCATTCGGCGCGCATCAACCGCTGCCTGGAACAACTTGATCCGCAACGGCGACGCTGCATCCTTCACGCCTACGTCGATGGTTATTCTCACGCGCAGATTGCTACGCGTCTCGACACGCCGCTGGGCACGGTCAAGGCGTGGATCAAGCGCAGCCTTAACGCTTTGCGGGAGTGCATGGGATGACCACGGAATCGGCGCAGGAACGTGATGAGCTGGCCGGTGAGTATGTGCTCGGCACGCTGTCGGCCGAGCAGCGGATCGAGGTGCAGCGACGCTTGCCGCATGAGCCCGAGTTGCGCGCGGCGGTGGATGCCTGGGAGCGACGCCTGCTGGAGCTGACGGATTTCGCCGCGCCACAACAGCCGTCGGCGCAGCTGTGGCCGCGCATCGAACGCAGCATCAACCGACTGACGCAACCAGCGCCGTCGACTTCATGGTGGAATCTGTTACCGCTGTGGCGCGGATTGAGCGCGGTGGGCCTGGCGGCGACGTTGATCCTGGGGTCGATCCTGTTGACCCAGACCACGCCGAAACCGAGTTATCTGGTGGTGCTGGTCGCGCCGCAGGACAAGGCGCCGGGGTGGGTGATTCAGGCGAGCAATTCGCATGAAATTCAGTTGATTCCGCTGGGGGTGGTCGAGGTGCCGGCGGACAAGGCGCTGGAGTTCTGGACCAAGGCCGATGGTTGGCAAGGGCCGGTGTCGTTGGGGTTGGTCAAACCCGGGCAGGCCTTGTCGGTGCCGCTGGACAAGTTGCCGCCGTTGCAACCGAACCAGTTGTTCGAGTTGACGCTGGAAGGCGCCGGCGGTTCGCCGATCGGCAAACCGACCGGGCCGATCCAGGCGATCGGCCGCGCCGTCAAAGTATTGTGATGTAGTCCTGTAGGAGCTGCCGCAGG
>NZ_AKJD01000230.1 GCF_000282515.1 Pseudomonas sp. GM80 | reverse complement strand
TGCGATCTTTTGATCTTTATTTTCAGAAGCAAGATCAAAAGATCGCAGCCTGCGGCAGCTCCCACAGATCGGGGTCAGTTGGGTTGGAGGTGGAGCTTGCCGTCGTTGTCGATTTTGACGCTGATGTCGGCGTAACTGGCCAATGTCGCGTGCGCCGTTTCAAGCGGATGCTGGTGCGTCGTGGTGATGATCATCAGCGCCGCGCCAGCCGCTTCGGCGGCCTGGATGCCGACGGTGGCGTCTTCAAAAATCAGGCAGTCGCGCGGTTCAAGCCCAAGACGTCCGGCCGCCAGCAGGTAGCCGGCCGGGTCGGGTTTGCCGGCCTTGACGTCTTCAGCGGTAATCATCACGGCCGGTTCGGCAATCCCGGCCGCAGCCATTCTGCGCAGCGCCAGATCGCGCGGCGCTGAAGTCACCATCGCCCAACGATCGGCAGGCAGGCTGCGAAGAAACGCCGCTGCGCCGGGAATTTCAACGATGCCTTCAACGTCGTCGATTTCCGCCTCGGTGATGAACGCCGCTTGCGCCTCGGCGTCCACGCCCGGCAGGTTCAGGCGATTGATCGTGTCGATGGCCCGGGCACCGTGAATGGTCGGCAAAAACGTCTCGACCTCCACACCATGGCGCACGGCCCAGGCGGACCAGATCCGCTCGGCGGCGGCGATGGAGTTGAGGACGGTGCCGTCCATGTCGAACAGAAACGCGCCGAACGCGCGGTTGAATAGAACATCTTGAGCAGGCAAAGGGTCGCATCCTCTGGCAAGGGGCCGGGCAGTTTTGCCCGGCAATGTAGCACTTGTCAGTGCAGACGCGGCGCCTTGGATTTGAAGGCGCTGTCGACACAGTCGAGCAATTGCCCGATGGCCCAAGGCTTCTTGATGAACGCCACCGGATGCTTGACCCCTGAGGTCTCGGGCGTTTCATAGCCGGACATGACCATCACCGGCTTGTCCGGCCAGCGGTCGCCGACCAGATTCGCCAGGTCGGCGCCGTTGAGGGTGCCAGGCATGGTGATGTCGGTGAGCAACAACGCCACTTCCGGCGCGTGTTCCTCAAGGTATTGTGATGCGGCGTCGGCGCTGGTCTGCGGCTCGACCTTGAAACCTTCCTCCTGAAGAATTTCGCAGAGAAACTCCAGAATCAACGGATCATCCTCAACTACCAGAATCAACCCGCCAGGAAGGTGCGCGCTCGCCGTCGGTATTGGACACATGAACTGGCACTCCCGGAATTGCATTAACGATTTAGCGGCTTGAATCCGCTGCTTATCAGGTATGAGCAGCGCGCCCTGCAGAAATTCATTTTTGATACAGCTCTTTTCCAAAAGTGTGTTTTGGCGGGGTCGCACCGAGCGTTCGCGACGGCGTATTTGTGGTTAAAATGCCGGCCCTTTTGCTCGCCGACGTTGACCGATGAACCCTGAAGCCCTCGCCACCCTCCACGCCCATCTGCTGCCTGCACTGGCGGCCGCACCGAGCGAAACCCGTCGCCTGTTCCACGGACGCGGGCGCTGCTGGCCGGGGCTTGAGCAGCTGACCGTGGACTGGTTGCAGGGCGTAGTGCTGGTGTCGCTGTTCAAGGAGCCGGAACCTGAGCAGTTGGATAACCTCAAGCGTTTGCTGCTGGACATCACCGGTACTGAGCAATGGCAGCAGTGCGCTGCGAAGACGCTGTTGATCCAGCACCGCTACTTGCCGCAAAGCACGGCTGAATGGTTGCTGGGCGATGAGATCGACGAAATGACCATCGTCGAGGGCGGCTTGCAGTATCGCGTCGATCTGGGCCGCAAGCAGAATGCCGGGCTGTTTCTCGATATGCGTTACGGGCGCAACTGGGTACGCGAACAGGCCGACGGCAAACGCATCCTTAACCTGTTTGCCTACACTTGCGGTTTTTCCGTGGCGGCCATCGAGGGTGGCGCCAGCCATGTGGTCAACCTCGACATGTCACGGGCAGCACTGAGTCGCGGTCGCGACAATCACCGCTTGAATAGCCATGACCTGAACAAAGTCAGCTTCCTCGGTCATGACCTGTTCAAATCCTGGGGCAAGGTGATCAACAGCGGTCCTTACGACCTGGTCATCATCGATCCGCCGTCGTTTCAGAAAGGCAGTTTCCTGCTGACCAAGGATTATCAGCGCGTGCTGCGCCGCCTGCCGGAATTGCTGACGGCGCAAGGCACGGTGCTGGCGTGCATGAATGACCCGGCGTTCGGCCCGGACTTTTTGATTGATGGTGTGACCGAGCAGGCGCCTGGCCTGCGCTTCGAACAGCGCCTGGAAAATCCGCCGGAATTTCCGGATGTTGATCCTGAGAGCGGCCTGAAAGCCCTGGTCTTCCAACGCATCAGCTAACCCCGTGTAGGAGCTGCCGCA
>NZ_AKJD01000229.1 GCF_000282515.1 Pseudomonas sp. GM80 | reverse complement strand
CCGAAGGCTGCGATCTTTTGATGTTGATCTTAAAAACAGGATCAAAAGATCGCAGCCTCGTTGCACTCGTCAGCTCCTACAGCGTTCCAGTACATAGCCCGGCAAGCACCGGGCTTTTTTACGTCTGTCGAATGGATCGCAAATCAGTACAGTCAGGGGCAGACACCGCACTGTATGGTCGACTAAAGTGGCAACTGTCCCAGTACACTTCTAAACTGTTCCGGTATTGTTTCACACAAGAATAAAATGCCCGTGAAATCGAGTGCTGCGTCATGACCAATCTCTTGCTCTACCAACGTATTGCTCAGCAACTGGCCGAAGACATCCGCCGTGGTGTCTATCAACCGGGGGAGCGCGTGCCTTCGGTGCGCAAGATGAGTTCGCAGCTCAACGTCAGCCATGCAACGGTGTTGCAGGCCTACGCCAATCTCGAAGATCAGGGGCTGATTCGCGCACGTCCGCAGTCCGGTTATTACGTCCACCAGACCCCCGCGCTGACCGCGCCAACGCCGGATATCGCCCGGGTCGAGCGTCCAGGCCTGGTCACCCGCAGCAGCATCATTCAGCAAGTGCTCGTCGAGTCGCGTCGTGAAGGCGTATTCCCGCTCGGTGCCGCTGTGCCCAGCGTCGATTATTTACCGGTGCGCGCGCTGCATCAGCAATTGGCCAAGGTCACCCGGTTCCATAGCCCGCGCGCCTTCAGTTACATGTTCAGCCCCGGTTTTGAACCGCTGCGCCGGCAAGTGGCGATTCGTATGCGCGATGCCGGCGTGGTGGTCGACCCGTCGGAAGTGGTGATCACCCACGGTTGTGTCGATGCCCTGCAGATGTCGCTGCGGGTACTGACCCGGCCGGGCGATCTGATTGCCGCCGAATCACCGACTTACTACGGTCTGTTGCAACTGGCGGATCTGCTCGGCCTGAAAGTCATCGAAATCCCCAGCGATCCTGCTACCGGCATGAGCCTCGAAGCCCTGCAACTGGCGGCCAACCAATGGTCGATCAAAGCGCTGGTGCTGACCACGCGCCTGAGCAACCCATTGGGCGGCACCATGCCCGAAGAGCGGCAGAAGCAGTTGCTGCGCCTGGCCTCGGATTTCGATATCCAGATCGTCGAAGACGACATCTATGGCGAGTTGATGTTCGAGCAGGGCAAGACCAAAGCGCTCAAGGCTTACGATCGCCTGGACCGAGTGATTTACTGCTCAAGTTTCTCCAAGACCCTGTCGCCCGGTGTGCGCATCGGCTGGATGATTGCCGGCAAGTACCAGCAGGAAATCCAGCGTCTGCAGACCTTCAGCACCCATTCGGCGTGCAGCGTGACGCAGATGGCGATTGCCGCTTATCTGGAAAACGGCGGTTATGACCGGCATTTACGGTACATCCGCCAGGAATACCGAAAAAACCTCAGCGCTTTCCAGTTGGCGGTGCAGCAGTACTTCCCCGAAGGCACGCAAATGACCCGGCCCACGGGCGGTTTCATCCTTTGGGTGAGTCTGCCGGGGAGGGTGAACACGCAGGAGTTGCATATCCGCGCGTTGCAGCAGGGCATCAGCATTGCACCGGGGCTGATCTTCAGCAATACCGAGCAATTCAACCACTGTATCCGCCTCAATTGTGGCATTCCGTGGAATCGCGAGGCGGAACGGGCGTTGATGACTCTGGGGCTGCTGGCGACCCAACTGTGTCAGGAAACGGCTGGCGGATTCTGAACGAGCGGACGTTCATGCTTGTCTTGTCGCGTCCAACAAGCGAGCATATGGCCCTCTGCCGTTAGCCACGTTGGGTCCATGAAAGCGATTGTTCCTGCCGCCTGGGTTGTGCTGTGTATGCTGATGATCGGTCATGCGCCCGGTGTCATGGCGGCTGCGGTTCAGGAAAAACCGCCAGCAACGACCAGTGCCAAGAAGGCACCAGCGGCGAAAAAGGCAGTCCCCGCTAAGAAGCCGCAAGCCAAGCCCGTGAAGAAACGCGCGCCGATTGCGTCCAAGTCGAAACCTGCCAGTGAAGTGGCGAAAACCAGATTGCCGGCGGCCAGACTTGACCTCAGCCTGCCCAAAGACATGGTTCAGGAACTGAAACCCAAGGGCACCGTCGACCTGCCGAAACGCGAGCCGATCCTGCCGCAGATGTTTGGCGAGAAAAACAGCGGCTTTCAGCTCAATGGCCGTTTGCTCAGCAACGAAATGCAGTTGCAGCTGCGCAATGAAGAGCGTCGCGAAGTGGAAGGCGCTGCGCTCGATTTCGAATTCAAGCAATAAACAGCACGTTGCTGTGACCCGCAGACCAGACGCTTTGTCGGAGACTGGTCAGTCACATTCAGTAATCGCTAAAAACCCCGGTTCAGGCAATTTAAAACAGCCGTTTTAGCGGTTACTCTGTTCCGCGTCCCTTTTACACATCGCCCGTCGCGAGGAATTGTTCGTCATGAAATGCCGTGAAGGCTGTGGCGCTTGCTGCATCGCCCCCTCCATCAGTTCGCCGATTCCCGGCATGCCTGATGGCAAACCTGCCGGCGAACGTTGCGTGCAACTCTCGGTCGAAAACCTGTGCAGCATTTTCGGCCGCCCGGAGCGTCCGGCAGTCTGTTCCGGCTTCTCTGCCGACATCGAAGTCTGCGGCAGCAGTTCGCAAGAAGCGATCAGACTGATCGGCTGGTGGGAGCAAATGACGGCGGCGTGATGTGTCAAACGAACGGAATTTCAACAATAAGGAATAAGACTATGGGTTCGCTGCATCGTATCGCTGTGTTGTGTGGTTTGACCGCTGTGCTGGCCACTTCGGTCGCTCAGGCAGAAGACTGGAAAGTCGCCAAGAACGAAGAAGGCATCAAGGTTTCACTGAGCGAAGTGCCGGGTTCGGACTACAAGTCCTACCAGGGCGTGGCGCTGATGAAGACCACCGTCGCCAAACTGCGCGCGTTGCAGGAAGACGTTTCCGGCGCCTGCGCCTGGATTCACGAGTGCAAGACCCAAAAATTGCTCAAGCACGAAGGCGACCAGAGCTGGACCTACACTCAGTTCAATACGCCTTGGCCGGTTACCCCGCGTGACTCGGTGCTGCACATCACCACCGTTGAAGGCGCCGATGGCAGCCTGACCCGTAACCTGGAAGGTGTGCCGAAGTACCTTCCGGAAGAAAAAGGTTTCGTCCGTGTGGCCCAGGTCAAAGGCTTCTGGAAATTCGTGCCCAAGGGTGATCAGGTCGAAGTGACCTATCAAGTGCACACCGAGCCAGGTGGCAGCGTGCCGGCGATGGTGGCCAACAAGTTCGTGGTTGACGCACCGTTCAACACACTTAAAGCCCTGAAAGAGCGCGCCGAGAAGTAATCGTCGTGCTTTGCAGATAACGCCCCGATCGATTCGGGGCGTTTTTGTTTTGTATCTATATTGTGTTTCCAGATATGCGTTGCACGAAATTTTCACAAAGTGTTCCAGACAATTCGCCCGCGCTGTTACACGCTGTGCCTGCTCTAAATGAAAGTGTCTGGGGGCAGGGCAGTAATCAATGGCAATGGTGCGGGTGATCGTGCAACATTTGCGCTCCGCGCACGCCCCGGGGTCTGGAATGACCAATAGAGGGCATGGCGCCGCTGTATTTTTGCAACTTCAACTTTCAATGGGTCCTAAAACGACATGGCAAACCCGGACGCCCTGAATCAGCAGCGATCTTCCAGTCGCCTGCTGCAACCGACCGTCAAATCGCATCTGGCCTACACGCTGCTTTGCGCACTGGTCATGATGGTGATGTTTTCCGTGCTGCGCCTCGCGCTGCTGGTCTACAACCGCGAGATGATCCTCGATACCCCGGCTTCGACCTTCCTCGAAGCTTTCGCCAACGGTCTGCGTTTCGACCTGCGTCTAGTGGTCTACGTGTGCATTCCGCTGGTGCTGGCGCTGTTCAGTGCCCGCGCGATGGCCGCACGCGGATTCTTCCGTCTGTGGCTCACCGTCGCCTCGAGCATCGCGTTGTTTCTCGGCCTGATGGAGATGGACTTCTACCGTGAGTTCCACCAGCGCCTCAATGGTCTGGTGTTCCAGTACGTGAAAGAAGACCCGAAAACCGTGATGAGCATGCTCTGGTACGGTTTCCCGGTCGTGCGTTATCTGCTGGCGTGGGTCATCGGCACAGTGATTCTGACGCTGGCGTTCAAGGGCGCTGATCGTGCAACACGTCCGCGCGGGCCTTTCAGCGGCGGTAGCGTCGGCACGCGTCAGGTCGCGCCGTGGTATGCGCGCCTCGCCGTATTCGTGGTCTGCCTGCTGATCTGCGTGGTCGCTGCGCGGGGCACGCTGCGTCAAGGCCCGCCAATGCGTTGGGGTGACGTCTACACCACCGAATCGAACTTCGCCAACCAGCTCGGCCTCAACGGTACGCTGTCGCTGATCGCCGCTGCAAAAGATCGCATGGGCGAAGACCGCGACAACATCTGGAAAGCCACACTGCCGCAAGAAGAAGCGCAGAAAGTAGTGCGCCAGATGCTGGTCATGCCGGACGACAAACTGGTCGATGCCGACATCGCCGCCGTGCGCCGCGACTACACGCCGCCCGCCGACAAGACCCTGCCGATCAAGAACGTTGTCGTAATTCTGATGGAAAGCATGGCCGGTCACTCGGTCGGTGCTCTGGGCGCGCCAGGCAACATCACGCCGTACCTGGACAAACTGTCGAAGGAAGGCCTGCTGTTCGACCGTTTCTTCTCCAACGGCACACACACCCACCAGGGTATGTTCGCGACCATGGCCTGCTTCCCGAACCTGCCAGGTTTCGAATACCTGATGCAGACACCGGAAGGCAGCCACAAACTGTCTGGCCTGCCGCAATTGCTCAGCGCCCGTGACTACGACGACGTCTATGTCTACAACGGTGACTTCGCCTGGGACAACCAGTCGGGTTTCTTCAGCAACCAGGGCATGACCAACTTTGTCGGCCGTAATGATTTCGTCGATCCGGTGTTCTCCGATCCAACGTGGGGCGTGTCCGACCAGGACATGTTCGACCGTGGTCTGATCGAATTGAAGAAGCGCGAAAACGGCAAGCCGTTCTATGCGCTGCTGCAAACCCTGTCCAACCACACGCCATACGCCTTGCCGTCGCCATTGCCGGTCGAGCGCGTCACTGATCGTGGCAGCCTCAACGAACACTTGACCGCCATGCGCTACTCCGACTGGGCGTTGGGTCAGTTCTTCGAGAAGGCGCGCAAAGAGCCGTACTTCAAAGAAACCCTGTTCGTCATCGTCGGCGACCACGGTTTCGGCAACGAGCGCCAGATCACCGAAATGGATCTGGGCCGCTTCAACGTGCCGATGCTGATGATCGCCCCGGGCATCCAGGAGAAGTTCGGCACCCGTGACCACACCGTGGGTACGCAAATCGACATCGTGCCGACCATCATGGGTCGTGTGGGTGGCGAAGTGCGCCATCAGTGCTGGGGTCGTGACCTGCTTAACCTGCCGGAAGGGGACACCGGTTTCGGTGTGATCAAGCCGTCGGGCAGCGAGCAGACCACCGCTATTGTCACGGCGGACCAGATTCTGGTGCTGCCGAAAGACAAGGACATGTCGGCGAAGGTCTATCAGTACCAACTGGGCGCCAATCCGGGTGCCGAGGTCATTGCTGATGCACCGCGCGCTGCCGAGTTGAAACACAAACTCGAAGCGTTCCTGCAAACGGCGACCAAGAGCCTGATGGACAACACTGCCGGTGTGGTTAACGGCAAGCCGGACTAAGCGCTGTAAAGTAAAAGTCCGCGCAATAAAAAAGAGGCCCTGAAAAGGGCCTCTTTTTTTTGCCGGTGTCCCGTCCTGAATAAGGTTT
>NZ_AKJD01000228.1 GCF_000282515.1 Pseudomonas sp. GM80 | reverse complement strand
GACGCAGAGCGTCCCTAGCGGCGTTACCACGCAGAGCGTGGGAACGATCAAGCAAGATCAAAAGATCGCAGCCTGCGGCAGCTCCTACAGTGAAATTGTGTCAATGACTGTGATTGAGATAGAAGGATTGCAATGACTCCGCGTACCGCCCTCGGCGCTCTGCACATTGGTGCTTTGATGTTTGGCCTGACCGGTGTGTTCGGCAAACTCGCTGCCGCCTCCCCCGCCGTAATCGTCTTCGGGCGCGCCGCTTTTGCCGTGCTCGCCCTGGCGTTTTTCGCCCGTTTTGCCAGCCAACAGGGCTGGCAAAAACTTCAGGCCGTGGACTGGCGTCGATTGGCCCTAAGCGGCGTGTTGCTGGCCGGGCACTGGGTGAGCTTCTTCATTTCGGTGAAGATCGCCGGCGTCGCCATCGCCACCTTGGGTTTTGCCAGCTTCCCGGCATTCACGGTGATTCTCGAAGGGCTGATCTTCCGCGAACGCATCCGTGCCAATGAAATTCTGCTGGTGGTGCTGGTCAGCATCGGCCTGATTCTGGTGACCCCGGCGTTCGATCTGGGCAGCGGCGCCACCGTCGGTTTGCTTTGGTCGGTGTTGTCGGGGCTGCTGTTCTCGCTGCTGTCGCTGACCAACCGCGCCAGCTCCGGACGCATCCCGGCGGTGCAGGCGGCGCTGTGTCAAAACGTGGTGGTGGCCCTGTGTCTGCTGCCGGTCGCGGCGCCGCAACTGAGCGAAGTGCGCGCGCTGGACTGGTTGTGGATCGCCCTGCTCGGCGTGTTCTGCACCGGCGTCGCCCACAGCCTGTTCGTCGCCAGCCTGGCGGTGATCAAGGCGCGCACGGCGGCGGTAGTGTTCGCGATGGAGCCGGTCTACGGCATCACCGTCGCCTGGCTGCTGTTCAATGAAAACCCGACGCCGAAGATGTTGATCGGCGGCGCGCTGATCATTGTCGCCATCGTCGTCTCGGCGCGGATGTCAGGCAGTGCCGACAAGAAAAGCGTCGCCGCCGAGGCCGCGTCTCACTGACTGCGGTCGTTGTGGCCGAGGTCGCGATCTGGATCGATCTGATCGCGAACTCGCTGTTTCAGCACCTTGGCCTCAGGGAAACCGCCATCGGCCTTGCGCTCCCAAATCTGCACGCCTGCGCAGGTGATGTGAAAGACCCCGCCGGTGCCTGGCACCAAAGAGACTTTGCCGAGATCGTCGGCAAACGTGCTGAGCAGTTCCTGCGCCAGCCACGCGGCGCGCAGCAACCACTGGCATTGGGTGCAATAGGTGATGACAACTTCGGCTTTGGCAACGGTCATGTTCGCGGAAACTCCTGAGACAGAGGGCGCCGCTATAATAGCCGGCTTTATCGCTTGCCCCGAGACTCACAATGCGCCGTCTGCTGTTCTGCCTGCTGCTTGGTTTCCTTCCACTCCTGGTTCACGCCAGTGACGCGCCACGGCCGAAAGTCGGCCTGGTGCTCTCCGGCGGCGCGGCCCGCGGGCTGGCGCATATCGGCGTGCTTAAAGCACTGGAAGAACAAGGCATCAAGATCGATGCGATCGCCGGCACCAGCATGGGCGCGGTGGTCGGCGGCCTGTATGCCTCGGGCTACAAGATTGATGAGCTGGAAAAGCTCGCGCTGAACATCGACTGGCAAGCCGCGCTCTCCGATGCCCCGCCGCGCGAAGATGTGCCATTTCGGCGCAAGCAGGATGACCGCGACTTTCTGGTGAAACAGAAACTCAGCTTCCGTGACGACGGCAGCCTTGGCCTGCCGCTGGGGGTGATTCAGGGCCAGAACCTTGCGCTGCTGCTGGAAAGCCTGCTGGCGCACACCAGTGACACCCGCGATTTCGACAAACTGCCAATCCCGTTCCGCGCCGTCGCCACCGACATTTCCAATGGCGAAAAAGTGGTGTTCCGCAAAGGTCACTTGCCTCAGGTGATCCGCGCGAGCATGTCGATCCCGGCCGTGTTTGCCCCGGTTGAACTCGACGGCCGCCTGCTGGTGGACGGTGGCATGACCGACAACATCCCTCTCGATGTGGCACGGCAAATGGGCGTCGACGTGGCCATCGTCGTCGATATCGGCACACCGCTGCGCAACCGCAAGCAGTTGACCACCGTGGTCGACGTGTTGAACCAGTCGATTACCCTGATGACTCGCAGCAACTCGGAAGAACAACTGGCGGCGCTGAAATCGTCTGATGTGCTGATCCAGCCGCCGCTGGCGGCATTCGATGCCACCGATTTCGGCAAGGCTCAGGAAATGATCGACGCCGGCTACCGCGCCACCCGAGTTCTCGATGCGCGCCTCGCCGTGCTCAAACCCAAAGAAGCCCAGGACGCCGAGCTCAATGCCGCCCGTTCGCCGGGCCAACGGACGCCGATCATCACCGCGATCCGCGTCGAGAACGACTCGAAAGTCGACGACGATGTGATCCGCTACTACATCCGCCAGCACATCGGCGAGCCCCTCGACCTGGGTCGACTGCACTCGGACATGGGCACCTTGTATGGCCTCGACTATTTCGAGCAGGTGCAATACCGCGTGGTGCACAAAGGCCAGGAACACACGCTGGTGATCAGCGCCCGTGGCAAGCGCAGCGGCACCGATTACTTGCGCGTCGGCCTAAACCTGTCAGACGACATGCGTGGCGACAGCGCCTTCAACCTCGGCGCCAGTTATCGCATCAACGGCATCAACCGCCTCGGTGCGGAATGGCTGACCCGGGCGCAGATCGGCGACAAACAGGAGCTGTACACCGAGTTCTATCAGCCGCTGGACGTCGGCTCGCGCTACTTCGTCGCACCGTATGCATCGTTTGAGGCGCAGAACGTCGACTCGGTGCTGGATAACGACCCAATCGCGCAGTATCGCGTAGAGCGTTATGGCTTCGGTCTGAACCTAGGTCGGCAGATCGGCAACAACGGCGAAGTGCGCTTCGGGGTGGGTGAGGCCTGGGGCAAGGCGGATGTGCGCATTGGCGATCAGGATCTGCCGAGCGAGAGTTTCAATGAGGGTTTCTACAGCTTGAAGTACTCGTACGACTCGCTGGACAACGTCTACTTCCCCCACGAGGGCAAGGACGTCAGCCTGACCTTCATGCAGTTCGAGCCCGGCCTGGGCTCGGACACACGCTATCGTCAATGGGAGTTCAAACTCGACAAAGCCATGAGTCACGGGCCGGATACGTTGATCCTGGGTGGCCGCTACGGCCGTACGCTGGACGATGCCAATGTCGTGACGTCGAGTTTTCTGCTCGGCGGTGCGCGGCAGTTGTCCGGGTTCCGCGAGGATGCGGTGTCCGGGCAGAACGTCAGCCTGATGCGCGCGGTGTACTACCGCCGGCTGACGCCGCGTTCGTACCTGCCGCTGGACTTCCCGCTGTACGCCGGCGCTTCGCTGGAACGGGGTCGGGCGTGGAACAACGACAATGAGTTCGACAGTGGCTACATCAATGCGGCGAGCGTGTTCATCGGCTTCGATACGCCACTGGGGCCGCTGAATTTCAGTTACGGACTGAATGATGCGAACGAGCAGGCGGTGTACCTCAACCTCGGCCAGACCTTCTGATCGCGTCGCCTGAAAATCCGCTATCGCGAGCAGGCTCACTCCTACAGGGGAGCGCATTCCAATGTAGGAGTGAGCCTGCTCGCGATGACCATATCCGCTAGCCCATAGAAATATCAGGCCTTAGCGAATCCCCGCCAGCAGCGTTCGCGCCGTCTGCTTGAGTGGCTCGTCGCCGTCCTTGAGCAGTTCGTTCAACAGCGAAATCGCGCTGTCGATGTCACCGTCATCAATGCAATTCTGTGCCTCTTCCAGCTTTCCGGAGTGGGCGGCTTGCGGCGAATCAGGCTTCTGCAAATCCAGCGGTTCGAGTACCAGTGATGGCTGTGAATCACCGAACTCGTTGAGGAATTCATCATCCAGCGCCTGTACATCCGGCTCGGGGATCCACTCCAGCTCCGCTTCTTCACTGGCCTCGGGTCCTGGCAATTCGAAATCCTGCGGCAGAATCTGCAGATTCGAGCCAAAAGCAGACTCATCGGCAGCCGGCTGACTCGGTGTTGATCGGCTGTCGTCCAGATCCCAGCTGGAATCCATCGACAGCTCGCCCAGGTTCAATTCGAAATCGTCCTCGGGCGCTGCCGGCTCTGGGGCGGGAGCGGCTTTGACGATGGGCGCGACGTTGGCGACCACTGGCGCAGCGGCCGCCAACGGCGCAACACTCAGCAACTTCGGATGACGGTCACGAATGGTCTGCAATTGCTGCTCATCGACACCCGACTGACGTAACTGATGTTCCTGTTGTTCGTACGCCGCGCTATCACCCTGACGCCCGAGGACTTCAAGCAACTGCACGCCAAGGTCGAGACGCTCCGGCTCCTTGTGCAAAGCGTCGCGCAGCAGCCCGACGGCCTCCCCCAGTCGTCCATACGCCAGATAAATCCCTACCGCTTCCAGCACATCGCCCGCCGCCGGCTCTTCGCGATGCTCCTCTGCGGCGTGCGCCGTCACGGCATGGCTGGTGTCAGCGTCAACCGTCTCGGGTTGATTATCGGGAGGCAGAAACGGCAGTGGCATTTCACCCGGTTTTGCCTGACGACGCCGGCGCACGAACCATCCGCCCATCAGCACGCCCAGCAACAGCAACAATCCGCCCAGCAGCCAGCCATTCGGCGCATCGTCAGCGGACTCAACTGGCGCAGTGACCGGTGCCGGGGCTGGCGGGGCTGGCGCTGCCGGCGGCGCCTTCTGCAGCTCGATCAGTTGAGTTTGCAGTTCACCCATGTGCTTTTTGCCATCGACGATCAGCGACTGCTGTTCCTGCAATTTTGCGTTCAACTCTTCGATGGTTTTCTGCAATTGCTGGTTGTGCAAGACACTGGCCGCCAATTGCTCACTGAGGGCAGGATCGGCGGGCGCC
>NZ_AKJD01000227.1 GCF_000282515.1 Pseudomonas sp. GM80 | reverse complement strand
GGCAGCTCCTACAGGGGGGTGTTGTTTATGGGGCGGCGGGGAGGAGGAAGCGGGCGATGACCGGCAGATGGTCGGAAATGCGCAAGGTATCGTCCTGGCGCACCGTCGCTTCGATCCGTTTGATTTTCGGGCTGTAGAACAGGTAGTCCACCGTGCGATCCGGGCCATTCAGGCCGGGGTCGTTGGGGTAGTGCGTCAGCCACTGCGCACGGTCAATGCCGCCGGCCTCGTTGTTGGTCGGGATCATCGGGTACTTGTCCCACAGCAGATGCAGTTCGCTGTCGGTGGAGTAGGGCGTACGCCGTTCGACCGGCAGGCGACGGTATTGCCCGAGCGGCAACAGGTTGAAGTCACCGCCGATCAGCCATGGCAGGCCCTGGCTTTCATATTTGTCGAGGACCTTGGCCACGGCGCTCACTTGCGTCTGCAAGGTGCTGTCCGGCTGGCTGGCGCGTTCCAGGTGCGTATTGAATACGGTCAATTGTCCGCCATCGCTGAGCGGCAGCTTGGTCGCGAGCAAGGCATCTTTGGGCTGAAACTGACGGCTGATGAAGTTCGCCGAAGCCACCGGCAATTGCAGGCGTTCGGCGTGTTCGATGCGGTAGCGGCTGAGGGTCGCCAGTTGCCGGCCGACACTGCCGAAGATATGCCGATCAGGAACGAAGTCAGCCTTCCAGTCAAAAGCGCTGACGCTGCACGGATACAGGTCGGCGACCCTTTCCTGCAGCAGTTTGAGCTGATCCTGATAATCGCTGGCCTTGGCGCCGTCATCCAGCTCCTGCAGCAGCACCACATCGGGCTGCTCATCACGGATCACCCGCGTCACTTCATCAAGGCTGAAGGCCATGTCTTCCGGTGTCGGCGATTCGTCGTCGCCCTGGGCCAGGTCATTCCAGAACACGTAGCGCTTGCCGGCAAGAAACTGCACGTTCCAGGTCATGACTTTCAGCGCTTGCCCCGGCACCAGCGTCGGCGGTTTCCCGGTACAGCTGACCGGCAGGGTTTCGCGGGCATCGGGGCGCCAGGTCAGGCTGAAAATCAGCCCGCCGATCAGGGCGATGGCGAGCACAACAAGCAACAGGGTGTAGCGCAGTAGACGGGTCATGGCTCGGCTTATAGCGTTACAGAAAGTGGCCCCGAGCATACCTGAGGGCGGTCGCCATGCCCAAGCGCTGCGCTGTCAGACCGCTCCGTCACGTTTGTCAGGCAATTCGCTGATGAGCATGAACAGGCGAAACAACACCACGCTGGTGAACAGTTGCAGGAAGCTGTGGGCGCTTTCGATCAGCACGGCAATCGCCGGGTTCTGCGGCTCGGGATAGACCGCCAGCGTCGCGCCCTTGAGCAGCCACAGTGGCGTCATCACACACAGAATGCACAGCAGAATTCGCCAGAAATGCCCGCGGGTCAGGCGCAGGCTTTCTTTCATTGCCTGCAACGGGGCGAGGCCGCGCAGCACCAGCAGGTACTCACCGAACGCGAGCATGACCATCAGTATCAGGCCCGGCAGGAAGTACAGCGACAGGCCGAGCAAGATCAGCAACGTGTTCAGTGCGGTCAACAGCGCGAAACGCGGCCACAGGCGGGCCGACATCGCCAGCAGATCAAGGGTGCGCGGCGACTCGCCACGGGTGCGGGCGTCGAGAAAAAGGATTAGTGCAGCGGTGTAGAGCGGATAGACCAACAGGCCGACGACCACACTGACCGAGGAAAAACTGTCCGGGTCGGTGTTGTGATCGACCACTTGCTGCAACAACGCTTCGAAAATCACCAGCGGCAGACACAACTGCACGATGCTGCCCAAATGGCGTTTGAAAAAATACAAAGAGTCGCGCAGTACTTCGAGGGCATTCATCAGTCGGTATCGCAGGTCGAAAACAGTGGCTCACTTTAACCGATGATGCGCGCGGCGGCACAAACGTAAACATTCGGTAAAGGTCATTGAAACGTTTTGTCACTGTCTCCATTACAGGAGAGCACCTTGTCCGATGTGGGCGAGGGCAATGTTATCCCCGGCAATCTACGAGGTCGCCATGAACAGCGAAGAGCAAACCCTGATCGATGGACTGTTTTCCCGGCTGCAACAGGCCGAAACGGAGGCAGCCCCGCGCGACGCCCAGGCCGAGACGCGGATCAAGGAACACCTGAACCGCCAGCCGGCGGCAGGTTATTTCATGACCCAGGCGATTCTGGTGCAAGAGGCTGCGCTGAAGAGCCTCGATGAGCAGAACAAACAACTGACCCAACAAGTCCAGCGTTTGCAGGCTGAATTGCAGTCGGCCAAAGCGCAGAGTGACGCGCCTGCCCCGAGCGGTGGTGGCGGTTTTCTCTCGAGTATTTTCGGTGGCAGCCCGCGTCCGGCGCCGACCCAAAGTGCTGCCCCGTCGTCCACGGGCGGCTGGCGTGAACCGGCCCCGCAGCAGAGTTTCGGTGCGCCTGCGCCACAACAGAACTTCGGCGCAGCGCCGCCCAACTATGCGCAACAAGCGGCTCCGGCAGCGGGCGGCAGCTTCCTCGGTGGCGCCTTGAAAACCGCCGCCGGCGTGGCGGGTGGTGTGATGCTGGCGCAGGGCATCAGCAGCCTGTTCCATCACAACCAGCAGCCGGAAGAAATCGTTGAAGTGATCAAGGAAGAACCGGCGCAGGTGGCCGACCAGAGCAACAACGGCTGGGGCGATGATCAGCGCATGGCCGGCAACGATCAGGGCGGGTTCACCGACACCGATTACAGCAGCGACGACAACTCATCTTTCTTCGATGACGACGACTCCTTCGTCTGACACCTACATTTCTCAGATTTGACACCAAACCTGTGGTGAGGGGATTTAGCGAAACGTCGCACCGCCCCGTTGGGCAGCGGAGCGGCCCCAGTTTTTGGGACTGCTGCGCAGCCCATCGGGGCGGTGCGACGTTTCGCTAAATCCCCTCGCCACATTCACCACTCGTCAGTAGCACCTCGGCGCCTGCCAGTGATTATTCGCTGAACCTTCCTCATGGCTGGCATACTGAGCGCCTTTTTCGGGCCCCGCGCCCGATCCCGCTTCGTGCGCTTGCGCGCCCACAGGAACTTCGGTGAAAAAAATCGCAGTGTTCGCCGACGTGCAGAACCTCTACTACACCGTGCGTCAGGCCTATGGTTGCCATTTCAACTATGCCGCGCTGTGGGCGGACATCAGCAAGGACGGGCAGATCGTCGAGGCCTACGCCTACGCGATCGACCGTGGCGACAGCAAGCAGCAGCAGTTCCAGCAGATCCTGCGTAACCTTGGCTTCACCGTGAAGCTCAAGCCGTATATCCAGCGCAGCGACGGCTCGGCCAAAGGCGACTGGGACGTCGGCATCACCCTCGACATTATGGACGCCGCCGACCACGTCGACGAAATCGTCCTGGCCTCCGGTGATGGCGATTTCGACATGCTGCTCGAACGCATCATCAGCAAACACGGCGTGCAAGCGGTCGCCTATGGCGTGCCGGGACTGACTGCCAACTCGCTGATTCGCGCGGCCAGCCGTTACGTGCCGATCGAAGGCGCGCTGTTGCTCAAGAATTGATTTTTGAACGGAGTTGAACCCGGTTTGGAACGCATTGCAGTCATCGACTTTGAAACCACCGGCCTCTCGCCGAACAGCAGCTGTCGCGCCACGGAAATCGCCGTGGTCATGCTGGAAAACGGCCGCATCGTCGAGCGTTACCAGAGCCTGATGAATGCCGGCGTGCGCGTTCCCGCGTTCATCGAACAACTGACCGGCATCAGCAACGCCATGCTGCGCACCGCACCGCCGGCCGAACAGGTGATGAACGAGGTCAACGAGTTCGTCGGCTGCACGCCACTGGTGGCGCATAACGCCTCGTTCGACCAGAAGTTCTGGGACTTTGAACTGGGCCGCATCAAGCGCACGCGGTTGCAGAATTTTGCCTGCTCGTTACTGCTGGCCCGACGCTTGATGCCGGCAGCGCCGAATCACAAGCTCGGCACGCTCACCACATTCGCGCGCCTGCCGCACACCGGCCAGGCTCACCGGGCCATGGCCGACGCCGAGATGGCGGCCAACCTGATGGCGCATCTGGCCGAAGAGTTGCGCCACAAGCACGGCGTGCGCGAGCTGTCGCACGACCTGCTGTGCAAACTGCAGAAAGTCCCCGCCGCGAAAGTCAGCGAACACCTGCAACGCTACCGCTGACGCCACCCGATCCTCTGTAGGAGCTGCCGAAGGCTGCGATCTTTTGATCTAGAGGTGAAAGATCAAAAGATCG
>NZ_AKJD01000226.1 GCF_000282515.1 Pseudomonas sp. GM80 | reverse complement strand
CCTGCGTTGCGCCGTCCCTAGGTAGGCTGCGGCCCGATCATCATTTTCGTGGTTGTTGGCTAACCCAAAGTTTCCGCAACCCCTGTGGTGAGGGGATTTATCCCCGATTGGGCTGCATGGCAGCCCCAGAACTTTTTGGCCCGGATCATCAGTGAAACCGTATCTGGTGGATTTGCGACTGCTGCGCAGTCGATCGGGGATAAATCCCCTCACCACAGGTTTTGTATTGGCACGGCGCACTGGGGGCATTCGGCAGTTACTGTCCTGCGTTACGCCGTCCCTAGGCGGGCTGCGGCCCGATCATCATCTTCGTGGTTGTTGGCTAACCCAAGGTTCCCACAACCCCTGTGGTGAGGGGATTTATCCCCGATGGGCTGTATGGCAGCCCCGACCTTTTTGGCCCGGATCATCAGGTAAACCGTATCTGGCGGATTTGCGACTGCTGCGCAGCCGATCGGGGATAAATCCCCTCGCCACAGGTTTTGTATTGGGACTGGGTTTTGTGTGTATTTGTCAGAAGCCGCTTTCGCGCATCAGCACGGCCAGGACGTGCGTAGCACCGTCCGCCAGCAGGCTGCGGCGTTCGCCTTCGATCTTCAGATGACCACGGGTTTCGCGCAGGCTCGCCAATGGCTCATCCAGTTGAATCAATACCTGAAACAGCGCACTGCTCGGAATCAGCGAATGTTCGGCATTGGTCGTCGGCACGGGCCCGCCAAAGCGGGACGACAGCATGCGGTGCGACAACTGGCTGGCGCGGGTGCTGCCGATTTGTACAACACGGCCGGGCAGCGGCGCGGTTTGGCCGTCCGGGTAAAAACGCACATGATCACCGATCGCCATACGATGCACCTGATCCTGCGCGACATAAGCGTCGACTTGCCAACTGCGTGGATCGATCAGCACGCCCAAGGATTCCTGGCGACCCACCCATTGCCCCGGTTTCCAGTCCGGATTCACATCCAGCCAGACCCCGGCAAACGGCGTCTGCAGGTTGAGCCGGGCGATTTCCGAGCGGGCGGCGCGGGCCTCTTCGAACTGCACGTTGAGGCGCTGACGAGTTACGGCGTCTTCGGCGAGGCCGCCGGGGTCGGCAATCAGCCCGGACAGTCGTGCTTCATAACTGCGGGCGCTCGCTTCGCTGGTTTGCAGGCGCGAGGCGATGTCCGGTTCGTCCAGGGTGATCAGCGTTTCCCCGGCCTTGACCGGGCCGTCCGGGTGAATCGATTGCAGGCGCGCCGGGTAGGGCGCATACACGCGCAACTGGTGTTCGGCGCGGGCGACACCGACCGCATCGATCTGCGTACGCCACGGCATCGCCAGGCCCAGCAGAATCGCCAACAGCACCGCGTAAAACATGATTTTGCGCCGACTCGCAATCGCCGCCCGATTCTTCCACCAGTGACCCAGTTCGCGCATCACCGGCATTGCGATAAACCACGACAGTTCGACCATGAACAGGAAAATCCCCAGAACCTTGAAGAAGAACAGGTAAACCGCCAGCGCAATCCCCAGAAACAGCACGAGTCGGTACACCCAAGTGATGATCGCGAAGGTCACCAGCAAGCGCCGCTGACCGCTCGGGAACGTTTCCGGCCAATCCTCCTGCAGCCCCAGCAGATTGCGCCGCAGGGTGACGCGCGCCAGGGCCGAGGCACGCTCGTGCAGGTTGGGAAAATCCAGCAGGTCGGAAAGAATGAAGTAACCGTCAAACCGCATGAACGGACTGGCATTCAACGCCAGTGACAGCAACCAACTGGTGGTCGCCAGATACAGCAGCGCATTACGCAGCGCGCCCGGGTCGCACAATGCCCAGCCCAGCGTCGACAACCCGGCCAGCGACAGCTCGGTGACGATGCCTGCCGAGGCGATTGCCAGCCGTTGCCGCGAGCGGCTGAGTTTCCAGCTCTCTCCGGTGTCGGTGTAGAGCATCGGCCACATCACCACAAACGCGATACCCATGTGCCCGACCCGCAAGCCCAATCGCGTGGCGACCAAGGCATGCCCGAGTTCATGCAGGGTTTTCGCGACGATCAGCGCCAAGGCAAAACTGAACAGGCCTTCGGTGGAAAACGACTCGACCACGGCACTGGTGAACACGTCCCACTGCTGCAACACCAGAATGATGCCGAGCAGGCTCAGGCTCAGCACGACCATCCCCGTCAGCGGATGAAACAGCCAGCCCAGCGCCCGAGCGAGCACCTGCAATGGCTTTTGCGGGCGCAGCAGCGGGATGCGGAAAAACAGGTAATGGTGCAGCCACCAGCGCCAGGTCAGCCAACTGCCTTCTGCGCTTTTGCACTTCAGACGCTCAAGCGCGGCAGGCCCGGCGCGCAGTAATTGGTGCTGCTCAAGGAACTGACGAAAATCCAGCACCTGCTCGACATCCGGTTTGAGTGCCGTGCCTTCGGCGATCTGCTCGCTGATCGCGCGGGGTGATTGACCCCAGCGCAGCAGGCACTCGAATTCCAGCCAGCCGATGCGGTAGAAACGGTTGATCACCGTGTCCTGAATCACCCACGCCGGTTCGCCGTTATTGCCGTGGGCCGCTTCACTCAAGCGCAAATCTTCGCGCAGGGGCGGCACCGGCAGATCGGCCGGATCAAGCATTACCAACCACTCCAGGCACGCAGCGTCGCCAGCGGTCGGCGTAGCAGGTAATAACCGAGCATCACCCGACCGCCGTAAAGCTTCGCCGTGCCGTGCAGGCCGAGGCGTGCGTGCTCCGGAGCGCCGTCAATGCTGGCGAGCAAGCGGTAGGCGACCACACCTTCATCGCTGGGCCGCGCCTGATAACTGGTTTCGAGAATCTGCCCCTTGAGCGGCGTCAGCGGGTACGCGGTCAGAAACAGCGTGACCTCGGCGCCCGGTTCCAGTGCGATGGCATCGGCCACCGCCAGTTGAATGAGCATGGCCGGCTGAGTCGGATCAGCCACCTGCATGATGCGCTCGCCCGTGACTACCGGCTTTCCCAGCC
>NZ_AKJD01000225.1 GCF_000282515.1 Pseudomonas sp. GM80 | reverse complement strand
GCCTTCGGCAGCTCCTACATCGATCCCTGTAGGAGCTGCCGAAGGCTGCGATCTTTTGATCTTGCCCTTTCTCAAACCCACGCCACCGCCAACAACCCCGCGCCCAACAGCGCACACAACGGCGAATACACCCACGTATCCAGCCGCGCAAATCGCGAACCCTTCACCTCTTTGAAAAACCCCACCAGATTCGAATCACCAATCGCTCGGGCAAACATCAACAATGCAATCGCGCTGATCACCCACTGCAACGCTTTGTGACTGACCGCCGGTATTCCCCAGCCAACCCGCATACACACCAACGCTGCGATCGTTAGCAGCGCGGCAGCCACGACCAGCGTCAACCAGCCCGACGGTTTGAACGCCGGTTGCACCGTTGCGACAAAACCGCGCACCGGCACCTGCGGCACCACCACTGCCGCCGCCCACTGCCCACCCAACGCCCAATACACGTGCATCAAGGCGATCACTGCAAAAATTGTCACCAGCCATTGAGCCAACACAAAGGTCATGGTTGAAATCCTTGGAAAGGGATTTGAACAAATCATCCTAGTCGCATTTTTTTCAAGTGCACGACCGATCAGCGGTACGGTAAAGTGCCGCACCATGAAATTCTCCCGAACCGATCGCTCACTGCTGGCCTGGATGCTTTATTGCTGCGTCCTGTTCAACGTGTTCGCCTGCAGCATCGGTCACGGACAAATGGTCGGCATGCAGCTCAACGGCATCGGCGGTCAATTCTGTACAGTCGACCCGGCCACTCAAGCGCCGTTGGCGTCCAATCCCACCGAAGAACAACTGCCGACCCTGTCCAAGGCATTCGGCTGCCCGCTGTGCTCGGTCGGTGGCGGCATGGGCCCGGCGTTCAACTCCAGCCTGACCCTGGCGATCCTCCCGGAACAGCACAGCCCGCCGCTGGCGCCCATCGTCAGCGCCGACCTCCCTGTCCGCTTCACCTGGCCCTCGGCCAACCCTCGCGCCCCGCCGCTCGCCTGAGTGTCCCTGCCTTTTTGATTTGTCAGCCCACTGCGCCAACGCGCGGCGTTCGCCTGTGCGCTGACTCCTAGACAAGCATTCAGGATTCAATGATGAAACAACTCACTCTGCTGGCGAGCCTGTGCGGCTGCCTGTCCGTTAACGTCTGGGCGCAATCCACTGTGGATCTCGCGCCGATCACCATCGATGGCGAATCTGCCAATGAGCCGGGCCTTGCCCTCGACCAGTCCAGCGGCATGGCCTCACGCCTCGGCTTGAGCGTGCGTGACACGCCGGCCTCGGTGGCCATCGCCAATCGCAACGACATCGAACGCCACGGCGCGCAGAATTTCCAGGACGCCGCCAACACCCTGCCCGGCGTCAACGCCAGCGCACCGCCGGGCTTCGGCGGTTTCGTCTCCTATCGCGGCTTCACCAGCAGCCAGATCACCCAGATGTTCAACGGCATCAACGTGTCCGGCGGCCTCGCCCGGCCGGTGGATGCGTGGATCTATGATCGGGTTGAACTGGTCGGCGGCCCCTCGTCGCTGATCAACGGCGCAGGTTCCGTGGGCGGCTCGCTGAACTACGTGACCAAACTTGCCTCCCGCCAGGAGCAGGCCATTGAAGGCCGCGTCAGCTATGGCACTTACGACACCACCGAAACCGCGTTCGGCCTCAACCACGCGCTGACCGACCCAAGCGCCGACGTGCAGCACTACGCGCGGCTCGACGTCAGCCACAACACCGGCAACGGCTACATCGACCGCCAGGAGCGCGATGCCTGGAGCGTGGCGTTCTCATTACTCAGCGACCTCACGCCCAACCTCTCGCACACCCTCGCCCTGGAATATCAGGACGAACACGAAGACAGCCCCTATTGGGGCACGCCGGTACTCAACCCCAAGGCCGGCGAGTTGAAGATCGACAAACACAATCGCTTCAACAACTACAACGTCGAGGACGGCCGTTACGAACAGCGGACGATCTGGGTGCGCTCAATCATCGACTACCGCATCAACGACAGCACCACACTGCGCAATACGCTGTACCACCTCGACAGCCAGCGCGATTACCGCAACCTCGAAACCTATCAGTACAACGCCGACAACACGGCGGTGAATCGCTCCACCGCCTATCAAGTGCGCCATCAGGGCGAGCAGAACGGCAACCAGTTCGAACTGCGCCACGACAACACGTTGCTTGGCCTCGATACGACCTGGTCGGGGGGCTTCGAGTACAAGGTCAACCAGACCACCAACTCACCGCTCAACATCAAAGGTGCGAGTACGGTCGATCCGGACAACTATCGTCCGGGGTATTTCTATGACATTCCTGGCACCAACCCCAAACTGATCAGCGACAAGACCAACGAGGTCACCACCCAAGCAGTGTTCGTGGAAAATCGCCTGGCGCTGACCGACAAACTGTCGCTGCTCACCGGCTTGCGTTACGACGACATCGACCTCGACGTAACCAATCACCGCGCCGTGACCGCGACCAATCCAAAACACCTCAAGCGCAGTTGGGAACCGCTGACCGGACGCGCCGGCCTGACCTACCAGTTCATTCCATCGGCCAACGTTTATGTGCAATACAGCACCGCCGCCGAGCAACCGAATGGCACACAGGACTTTGACGTCTCGACGGGCAAGCAGTGGGAAATCGGCAGCAAATTCGATTATCTGAATGGCCGTGGTTCGGCGACAGTCGCCGCTTACACGATTGAGCGAAAGGACTTCGCCGTGACCGACCCGCTGGACCCGACCAGCAGTATTCCAGTCGGCCAGCAGACCTCGAAAGGCATAGAGATCGCCAGCTCATTGCGAATCACTGACAAGCTGCTGGCCGAAGGCAATTTCGCCTGGGTCGACGCGCAGTACGACGATTTCACCGAAAAGAATGCCGCCGGCGTGGTGGTTTCACGCAAAGGCAATACGCCAACCAACGTGCCGGATCGGGTCGGCAATCTGTGGCTGACCTATGATTTTTCGCCGCAATGGCAAGGTGGGGTAGATGCGCGATACGTGGCGTCGGTGTACGCCGACACCGCCAACACCATGACGGTGCCGTCGTACACATTGTTCGGCAGTTTCCTCAGCTACAAGGTCGACTCGCACACCACCGTGACCGGCCGGGTGCGCAACTTGACCAATG
>NZ_AKJD01000224.1 GCF_000282515.1 Pseudomonas sp. GM80 | reverse complement strand
CAGGCTGCGATCTTTTGACTTGTTTTTAAAGATCAAAAGATCGCAGCCTGCGGCAGCTCCTACTGAGATGTCCGTTTCAGGTGCTTTCGCGTTCGATGACTTGGCACTGCAGCAGATTCAGCCGCTGCACTTCATCGCTCGGCAATACCCCAAGGCTTTCCAGCACGCGTGTCGCCGCCAGCACACCTATCTCCAGCGCCGGTGGTTTGATGGTGCTCAGGCTGGGCAGGAGCATCTCGGCGAAGGGGTAGTCGCCGAAGCCGAGAACGGCGCAGTCTTCGGGGATTTTCGTACCGGCGCGTTGCCCGGCGAGCAGGCCGCCGGCGGCGAGGTTGTCGTTGGCGAAGATGATTGCGTCCGGGCGCGGTGAGGTGTTCATCAAGGCGTCCATCGCCTGCTTGCCGGCCTCGAATGGTGCGCGGTCAGCGTCAGGGGCGAACACCCACGGCTCCAGGCCGGACTCTCGCAAGGTCGCCGCGTAACCGTCGCGGCGCTCCAGGGCGCTGAAGTCTCCCGTTGCGCTGTTCTGCACGAACGCAATGCGTCGATAGCCTTTTCCCAGCAGATACTTCGCCGCCGTCACGCCCACCTGGAAATGCGAAAAACCGATCTGCATCGGCTCGCGATCCGGTTGGTAATCCCAGGTTTCAATCACCGGAATATCCGCCTCGGCGATCATTTTTTCCGTACCCGCGCTGTGAAAATGGCTGGTCAGCACCAGAGCTGCCGGCGACCATCCGAGAAACGCGCGCACGGCGTTTTCTTCCTGCTCGGTGCTGAAGTAACTCGACGCCAGCAACAGCTGATAACCATAGCGGCTGAGCGTATCGCTGAAGCCCTGAATGGTATTGGCGAAGATCGGCCCGGAAATGTTCGGAATGACCATGCCGACGATTTTTCCCCGCGCCGAGGCCAGCCCGCCGGCTACCAGATTCGGTACATAACCCAACTCTGCTACCACCGCCGCAATCCGCTCGCGACGCTCGGGCGAAACCTGTTCGGGCTGATTGAAATACCGCGACACGGTGATCGCGGACACTCCGGCCTCGCGCGCCACGGCATTCAGGGTCACGCGTCCGGCGCCACGGCGTTTGCGCGGTTTTTCTTCGCTCATGGTTCGATCCTTGTTAGAAACCAAATCGCATATAAAACTAATTTTTCAGTATTGGACGGTCTATGCGCGGATGGCCAATATTGTGATGTTAGCGCTAACAAAGCGCGTTGTCTGCTACTCGCTCGAGCGAATGCCCAAGACACCGATTCAGGCGCTGTCGTCGCAGAACGGCAGCGGATCAGGGCCAATTTCGAGCGGGCAGAATATGCACAACATTCCTGGGGCGACACACAAACTGGCGCAGTCGATTCGCGCCGCTGGCTGGTTACTGACGGGGCTGGCGGCGCTGCCGTTGCCCAATGCATTCGCTGCTGACAGCAGCGATCAGGAGCCGACGCTGAAGTCGGTCACCGTCACCGCGACCCGCCGCGAAGAGTCACTGCAAAAAGTGCCGGTCGCGGTTTCGGTGATCGACGGCGAGCAGCTCGAACGCGATAACCGCAACGGCGTGGCAAGTATCGTTCAGCAAGTGCCGTCGCTGAATTTCCGCACTGGCGCGTCGAACAAAGACACCTCGTTGTTTGTGCGCGGCGTCGGCACGATTTCCACCTCGCCGGGCGTTGAGCCAACCGTGGCGACGGTGATCGATGGCGTGGTGTATGCGCGTCCGGGACAGGCAACCATGGATCTGCTCGATCTTGAGCGCGTCGAGGTTTTACGTGGCCCGCAAGGCACGCTGTTCGGCAAGAACGCCTCGGCTGGCGTGCTCAACATCACCAGCAAGGCACCCACCGCCGAGACCCACGGCTACATCGATCAGTCATACTACAGCGGCAACGAAAGCCGCACCCGATTCGGCCTCGGCGGCAGCCTGATTCCGGACACCTTGAAAGGCTCGATCAGCACGCTGTTCGGCACCTACGACGGCAACGTCGACAACCAACATAACGGTCAGGAGGTCAACGGCTACAACCATCGCGGCGTGCGCGGCAAACTCGAATTCACGCCGAATGACGACGTCACTTTCACCCTGATTGCCGACTACATGCAGTCCCACGACGACGGCCCCAATGGCGTGGTCAGCAAGTCGCTGACCCCGGCCTTCGCCAGCGCGCTGAGCCCGGCGTATGCCTCCAGCCACAACCGCGACATCAACACCGACACTCGCTCTCACGTTGAAGACATCAACAAAGGTTTGTCCGGCCAGCTCGACTGGCAACTGGGCGATTACACCCTGACGTCGATCACCGCGTGGCGTGGCTGGGACAACACCCAATATCAGGACGGCGACCGTCTCGGCACGGTGACCGCAGCGTTTCCCGGCACGGCGGACAAGGGCGATCTGGCCTTCGATCAATACTCACAAGAGCTGCGTCTGGCTTCACCGAAAGGCGAATTTCTTGAATACGTCGGCGGCCTGTTCTACATGCACGGCAAGGACGAAGAGACCTATCAGCGCACGCTGACAACCACCACGCGCACCGACCGTGGCGTTGCCAACTACGGCACCACCAGTGACAGTTATGCGGTGTTTGGCGAGAGTACGCTGAACTTCACGTCCGACTTTCGCGGCATCGCCGGCCTGCGCTACACCCACGATGATCTTGAATACGATCACCGCCGCGTGTCGACGTCGGCCACCACCGTCAGCGGTATCCAACCGGCGACCAGCAGCTCAGGTTCTGTCGATGAAGATGGCTGGTCCGGCCGCCTCGGTGTGCAGTACGACTTGAGCGATGCAGTCACCACTTACCTGACCTATTCGCGCGGCTACAAAGGCCCGGCCTACAACGTGTTTTTCAACATGCAGCCGCGCGACACCGAAGCCCTCAAACCGGAGACTTCGAATACCTGGGAGGCGGGCATCAAAGCCACGTCCTGGAACAACCGCCTGACCACCAACCTCGCGGTGTTCCACAGCGAGTACGACAACTACCAGGCGAACTTCTTCGATACCGTCGCCGGGCAGGTGGTGACGCGTCTGATCAACGCCGGCAGCGTCAGCACCGAAGGCGTCGAACTCGATTACGCCCTGCAAGCGACCCAGCAACTGAAACTGTCCGGCGCACTGGCCTACACCCGCGCACGAATCGACGAATTCGCCTGCCCGGCGGGCGCGGCGGCGTCGTGCAACGTCAACGGCAAACCGCTGCCATTCAGCCCGGACTGGAAAAGCTACGTACGCGCCGACTACACGATCCCGCTGGATAACGGCCTGGATATCGAACTGGGCACCGACTACAGCTGGCAGAGCGAAGTGCAGTACGACATCAGCCAGAACGTCGACACCAAACAGGGCGCTTACGGTATCTGGAACGCCAGCGTCGCTCTGGCCGATTACAGCAATGGCTGGCGTGTTGCGTTGCTCGGCAAAAACCTCACCGACAAGTCTTACTCGCCGGTGCTCGCCAGCGGTGGCAACTACATCTACCGCGCCGTGCCACGGGATGACGAGCGCTACTTTGGCGTGCAACTGCGCAAGGATTTCTGAGATGAGCAGACAGTTGAAACTCGGTGCATTTCTTATGGCCACCGGGCACCACGTGGCGGCGTGGCGTCATCCGGATGTGCCGGCGAATGCAGGTCTGGATTTCGCCCATTACAAACGGCTGGCGCAGATTGCCGAGGCGGCGAAATTCGATGCGTTGTTTGTCGCTGACAGCGTTGCCGCGCCGACTCAGGACATCGCCAGTCGCATGGCGCGCTCTGATCACTTTGAGCCGCTGACATTGCTCTCGGCGCTGAGTGCGGTGACCGAGCACATCGGCCTGATTGCGACGGCGACTACCAGTTACAACGAGCCGTATCACGTGGCGCGCAAATTCGCCTCACTTGATCACTTATCGGGTGGCCGAGCGGGGTGGAATCTGGTGACCTCGGACAATGCTGCCGAAGCGCTGAATTTTGGTCGTGATGAGCATATCGGTCATGCCGAACGATATAGCCGTGCGCGCGAATTTCATCAGGTGGTCACCGGGCTTTGGGACAGCTGGGAGGACGATGCGTTTGTGCGCGACCAGGCGAGCGGGGCGTATTACGACCCTGCGAAGTTGCATGTGCTGGATCATGTCGGCGAGCACTTCCGGGTCAAAGGCCCACTGAACGTTGCGCGCTCGCCGCAGGGGCAACCGGTGATCGTGCAGGCGGGATCCTCCGAAACCGGACGCGAGTTGGCGGCGCAAACGGCTGAGGTGGTGTTTACCGCGCAGACGTCCCTGGCCAACGCTCAGGCGTTTTACGCCGACCTCAAGGGACGTCTGCCCAAGTACGGTCGCAGCGCAGATTCGTTGAAAATCATGCCCGGGGTTTTTGTTGTGGTCGGCGGTACCGAAGCCGAGGCGCAGGAAAAATGTGAAACGTTTCAGCAATTAGTCGAACCCGAGGTTGGCGTGGCTTTACTTGGGCGTATGCTGGGCAACTTCGATTTGTCGAAGTACCCGCTGGACGGGCCGTTGCCCGAATTGCCACTGACCGAAAGCGGCCAGCAGAGTCGGCAGAAATTGCTCACTGAGCTGGCGGGTCGGGAGAGCCTCAGCCTCGCCGAGTTGGGCCGCAAGATTGCTGGCGGGCGCGGGCATTACAGCCTGGTCGGTACGCCTGAGCAGATTGCTGATCGTTTGCAGGAATGGTTTGAACAGGGCGCGGCGGACGGCTTCAACGTGCTGGTGCCGCACCTGCCGGGCGGGCTCGAAGACTTCGCCAACGGCGTGGTCCCGGAACTGCAACGGCGTGGGTTGTTCAGAACGGAATACGAGGGCCGGACGTTACGCCAGAACCTTGGCCTGGCCCGACCTGTAAACCGTTTCGCATGATTGGTAGGGCTTTTGTGGTAGGGGATTTATCCCCGACGGGTGGCGGAGCCGCCCCAAGACCTGAAACCTCGGTCAACCTGATGTACCGAGTGCGCTGGTTTTACGACTGCTTCGCAGCCGATCGGGGATAAATCCCCTCGCCACAAAGGTGTTCGGTTTCTGATGACTAAAAGACAGACAAGAGAGGATTCGATGACTTACACCGCTGCCGAAAATCGCTATGACTCCATCCCTTACCGCCGCGTCGGCCGCAGCGGTCTGGTGCTGCCGGCGCTGTCGCTGGGCCTGTGGCACAACTTCGGTGACAGCACGCCGATCGACACCCAGCGCTCCCTGCTGCGCACCGCGTTCGACCTGGGTATCAACCACTTCGACCTGGCCAACAACTACGGCCCGCCGTACGGCAGCGCCGAGATCAATTTCGGTCGTCTGCTGCGTGAAGACTTCAAGCAATACCGCGACGAACTGATCATCTCCAGCAAGGCCGGTTGGGACATGTGGCCCGGCCCTTACGGTCAGGGCGGCGGCTCGCGCAAATACGTGCTGGCCAGCCTCGACCAGAGCCTGCAACGCCTCGGTCTCGACTATGTAGATATCTTCTATTCGCACCGCTTCGACCCGGACACCCCACTGGAAGAAACCGCCAGCGCCCTCGCCACTGCCGTGCAGCAGGGCAAGGCGTTGTACATCGGGATCTCGTCGTATTCCGGCGTGAAAACCCGTGAGATCGCTGCGCTGCTCAAAGAGTGGAAAGTGCCGCTGCTGATTCACCAACCGGCGTACAACCTGCTCAATCGCTGGGTGGAAAAGGATCTGCTCGATACCACCGATGAACTCGGTACTGGCGTGATCGCGTTCACCCCGTTGGCGCAAGGTCTGCTCACCGACAAATACCTCAACGGCGTGCCGGCGGATGCGCGGGTCAATCGTCCGGGCGGTGGTTCGTTGCAGGCTTCGCACTTGTCCGAGGCCAACATCGCTCATGTGCGGGCTTTGAACGAGATCGCCAAGCGTCGCGGTCAGAGTCTGGCGCAACTGGCGTTGGCGTGGACGTTGCGTGATCCGCGAGTGACCTCGGCGCTGATCGGCGCTAGCCGGCCGGAGCAGATTATCGAGAACGTCGGGGCGTTGAAGAATTTGAGCTTTAGCGCGGAAGAGCTGGCGGAGATTGACCGGTTTGCCCAGGAGGGCGGGATCAATCTGTGGGAGAAGCCTTCGACGGCTGAATAAGTGACTGGCGCCGATTTTCCCGGCGCCTGCTCTGACGCTTTCGCGGGCAAGCCCGCTCCCACAGGTTTCTGCTTCGAACACAAAATGGTGTTCCAACAATGAACCCTGTGGGAGCGGGCTTGCCCGCGAAGGGGCCGGTTCAAGCACCAAAAAACTCAGGGCTTATTTAAAAAACGGCACATCCCCCAACACCGTCGCCCGCTGCATCACCCGCCGCGCCGGGCGGTAGTCATCCACCGCGTAATGCTGCGTCACGCGGTTGTCCCAGAACGCAATATCGTCCTGCTGCCAGCGCCAGCGAATGGTGAATTCCGGACGTGTCGCATGGGCGAACAGGAACTTCAGAATCGCCTCGCTCTCGGTTTCCGACAGCTCATTGATCTTCGACGTGAAGCCTTCGTTGACGAACAGCGAGCGCCGCCCACTGACCGGATGCGTGCGAATCACCGGGTGTGACAGCGGTGGATTCTTGCGCCGTGCTTCTTCCCACTGCGCCAATGCTTCTGGCGTGTTGCCGTAACGTTCCAGCGGAAACGAGCGCGTGAAGTCGTGAGTCGCAGTCAGGCCTTCAAGCAAACCTTTCAGCGGCGCTGACAGCACTTCATACGCAGCAATCCCGCTGGCCCACAACGTGTCGCCGCCAAACTCCGGCAGCAACTTGGCGCTGAGCACCGCGCCCATCGCCGGCGTCGGCAGGAAGGTCACGTCGGTGTGCCAGATCGCGTTGTCGCGCACGTCGGTGACGGCGGTGTCGAGGATCAACACTTCCGGCTGTTCCGGCACGTTCGGGTAGATCGGGTGAATGTGCAGGTCACCGAAGTACGCCGCAAAGCGCGCCTGTTGCGAAGGTTCGATTGGTTGGTTGCGGAAGAACAAAACCTGGTATTTGAGCAGCGCCTGCTCGATCGCGTCGCGGTGTTCCAGGCTCAGTGGCTGGCTGATGTCGACGCCGCTGATCTGTGCGCCGAGGGCCGAGCTTAATGGGGTGATGGTGAGGCTGCTCATGGTCTTTCTCTTCAATTGCGGATAACCACCTCCCTGTAGGAGCTGCCGCAGGCTGCGATCTTTTGATCTTGATCTTTTTAAAAACAAGATCAAAAGA
>NZ_AKJD01000223.1 GCF_000282515.1 Pseudomonas sp. GM80 | reverse complement strand
ACGCTCTGCGTGGTAACGCCGCTAGGGACGCTCTGCGTCCAGTGACGCGGAGCGTCACGGGCTGCATTCCCACGCGGAGCGTGGGAACGATCAACATCAAAAGATCGCAGCCTGCGGCAGCTCCTACATTTAAGCGTGTAGAGGTCAGTAAGTCTGTCGGCGGACTATCGTCGTTTGTCGCAGGAGTCGCGCCGAAGCTGGCCGGGTGATGCGCCGAACTCGCGCAGCACGGCGGCCGAGAACGCACTCTGCGAGCTGTAACCGACGCGACTGGCAATTTCGCCCATCGGCAACAGCGTGTCGCGGAGCATTTGCACGGCCAGATGCAAGCGTCGACTGCGGATGTAATCCATCGGCGTCTGCCCGCACTCGGCCATGAAGCGTACATGCAGGCGCGCGCTTGAGAGCCCGGCAACCCGCGCCAGATCGGCAACCTGCAGCGGATATGCGGCGTTTTGCTCGATGTGCGCATCCAGCGCCGCGTAGGGCAGGCGTCGGGCCGCCAACTCGGCCGGCCGCGCCTGATTGAGGCTGGCCAGCAGCAACACTGAACCTTGCTGCGCGATCAACGGATCGCTGACCGGGCTGTTCGCCAGCCAACTGACCAACTGACTCTGCCCGGAATCCAGCGACAGGCGCGCGGGCTGATCAAGCAAGCGGCGGCTGGCGTCGGCATGATCGCCCAGCGAGTCGACCAGCCATTGCCCGTCAGGAATATCCATCACCAGACAGCGGCTGCCATCGGGGCTGCCGCAAGCGTGATGCGCACCCGAAGGGATCACCACAAAACTCTGCTGACGTACCTGGCTGCCACAACCCTCGACTTCGAAATCCAGCGCGCCGGACAGCCCGAACACCAGTTGGGCGTGTTCGTGGCTGTGCACGATCAGATCGTGGGTGTACTGACGCAGGGTGAGAATCGGGCGCATGAACAAGTCTCCGGACAGGTTCGCAGTCTACACCGACCCGCACCGGGTGCGTTGTCACACGACTGACGCGCGCTTGTCATGGTCGATTAACCGGGCGCGCGCACAGTGGCGAAAACATCGCAGAGGGTTGCCCATGACCAGCGCCGAGCTCGCCAGACCCAGTCGCAAACAACGGGTGCGAACCCTGTGGATCTCCGACGTGCACCTGGGCACGCGCGATTGCCAGGCCGAACACTTGTCGACGTTCCTCAAGGGCTATCACGCCGACAAGATCTATCTGGTCGGCGACATCATCGACGGCTGGAAACTGCGCGGTGGCATGTACTGGCCGCAGGCGCACACCAATGTGATTCGTCGATTGCTGACCATGAGCAAGCGCGGCACCGAAGTGATCTACGTCACCGGTAATCACGATGAGTTTTTGCGCCGTTATTCGAAGCTGATTCTGGGCAATATCCAGTTGGTCGACGAGGCGGTGCACGTCACCGCGGACGGGCGCCATCTGCTGGTGATTCATGGCGATCAGTTTGATGTGATCACCCGATATCACCGCTGGCTGGCCTTCCTCGGCGACTCGGCCTACGAAGTGACCCTGACGCTCAATCGCTGGCTCAACCATTGGCGTGCGCGCTATGGCTACGGTTACTGGTCGCTGTCGGCGTACCTCAAGCACAAGGTGAAGACGGCGGTGAGTTTCATCAGCGATTTTGAAGAAGCCATCGCCCATGAGTGCGTGAAGCGCGAGTTGCACGGGGTGGTCTGCGGGCACATTCACCATGCCGAGATCCGTAAGGTCGGCGAGGTGGATTACCTCAACTGCGGCGATTGGGTGGAATCGTGCACGGCGCTGATCGAGCATTGGGATGGCACGATCGAGTTGTATCGGCTGGCGGATGCACAGGCCCGGGAGGCGGAGCTGAAGGCCGCCAAAGTCGCCGAACTTGCCTGATTCTCGGGTTTTTTAGAGGGCCTCATCGCTGGCAAGCCAGCTCCCACATGTTTTATGAGCGCCACAGAATCCTGTGGGAGCTGGCTTGCCAGCGATGAGGCCAGAACAAACAACATCAAACCGTGCTGTGTTCTTCCATCGCGGCCGTGTAAATCGAGTTCTTCGGCTGTGCAAACAACCGCTCCATCATCGGCTCGAAAAAGCTCAACGGCAGCGTGTCATAGTCAGGATCAAACGCCGCCGCATCGTATTTGGCGCAAAACTCGGCCGTCGCCTGATACTGCGGATGCCCGGCGAACTGCTCGCGCAAATGCCGATCCATGCCCAAGTGATGAAAGAAGTAATAACCCTGAAACACCCCATGCTTCTCGACCATCCACAGATTCTCGGCACTGACGAACGGCTTGAGAATCGCCGCCGCAATGTCCGGATGGTTGTAAGAACCCAGAGTGTCGCCAATGTCATGCAGCAACGCGCAAACCACATATTCCTCATCGCGACCATCACGGAAGGCGCGGGTCGCGGTTTGCAGCGAGTGGGTCAGGCGATCCACCGGGAACCCGCCGAAATCACCTTCGAGTAATTTCAGGTGGGTGAGGATCCGCGACGGCAATTGTTTGGCGTAAGCGCTGAAGTCGGCGGCGATGATCGCCCAGTCTTCCTGTGTTCCGTCCTTCATATGGGTGAAACGGGCATTGGCATTCATCGGCAAACCTCTGGTTCTTATTGTTCAGAACGCCACGCGACCCAGAATCATGTCGCGGTACATGACGAAGTCGCCAAGCAGGCTGTACAGCGGATGCTGAAACGTCGCCGGGCGGTTCTTTTCAAAGAAGAAGTGCCCGATCCAGGCGAAGCTGTAACCGGCCAGCGGCAAGGCCAATAACAGCAGCCAGGCGCCTTTGGCGATGGTCATCGCGAGAATGAAAATAACCAGCGTGGTGCCGATGAAATGCAGGCGCCGGCAGGTGCTGTTGCTGTGTTCGCTGAGGTAATACGGGTAGAACTCGGCGAAGCTGTTGAATTGCTTGATATTTTCCACGACCGCGTTCTCTGTGGTTATTGTTCTGGCGACGAGTTGTTCTGCGGGTAGCTTATTTGAGTCTAGAGTGATCATTGGCGTGGGCCAGTGACAATCGGCGCCACTTTAGTATCCTTCGCAAATCAGGCCGTAGCATGCGGCCCCTCATGTAAAAGAAAAACGCCATGAGCGAACGAACGACTTCTGCAAGCTGGGCGATGGGGATTGTCAAAGCATTGGAGATGGACGGCCTGGATTGCCGGGTTCTGTTCAAGCAACTGGGGCTCGATTACGCGGCTCTGGATGATCCGGATGCGCGCTTCCCGCAAGACTCCATGACCCGGCTCTGGCAACGGGCAGTCGAGCTGTCGGGTAATCCGGCGATCGGCCTGAACATGGGCAAAGTGGTGCGACCGGCCTCGTTTCATGTCGCCGGCTATGCGCTGATGTCGAGCAATACCCTCGCCGAAGGCTTTCAGCGGCTGGTGCGTTATCAGCGGATCATCGCCGAAAGCGCCGACTTGAGTTTTCGTCTGCTGGAGGAAGGCTACGCGCTGATACTGACGGTGCACGGCGATCATCTGCCGCCGACCCGGCAGAGCGCCGAAGCCTCGCTGGCCTGTGCCTTGGGCCTGTGCGGCTGGTTGAGCGGGCGTACGCTGCACCCGGTCAAAGTGCTGGTGCAGGGCGCCCAACCCGCCGATCTCGAACCGTATAAACAAGCCTTTCACGCGCCGTTGGTGTTCAACGCACCGTACGATGCGCTGATTTTCGAGCGCGCCGACATGGAAGCGCCGCTGCCCACCGCCAACGAGGCGATGGCGCTGCTTCACGATCGTTTTGCCGGAGAATATCTGGCGCGGTTTTCCGAGAGTCGGGTCACGCACAAGGCGCGGCAGGTGCTGTGCCGTTTGCTGCCGCAAGGCGAGCCGAAGCGCGATACCGTCGCGCAGACCCTGCATCTATCGCAGCGTACGTTGCAGCGGCGCTTGCAGGAGGAGGGCACGAGTTTTCAGCAACTGCTCGATGACACCCGCCGCGAGCTCGCCGAGCAGTATCTGGCGCAACCGAGCATGACCTTGCTGGAAATCGCTTATCTGTTGGGGTTTGCCGACCCGAGCAATTTCTTCCGTGCCTTCCGCCGCTGGTTCGACACCACGCCCGGCGATTACCGGGCGCGGCTGTTGCAGGCGCCGGGTACGGTCAGTGACGCCAAAAGGCCGGAATACACAGCACAAACACCGTAATGATCTCGAGTCGGCCGAGCAGCATGCCGAACGACAGGATCCACTTGGCTGCGTCCGGCAAGGTGGCAAAGTTGCCCGCCGGGCCGATGGTCTCGCCCAGGCCCGGGCCGACGCCGGACACGGTGCTTGCAGCGCCGGTCAGCGCGGTCATCCAGTCGACGCCAAGCAGCGACAGCAGCAGGGCGATCACGCAGATAGTGATGGCGAAGAAAAACGAAAAAGTCAGAATCGAACGCACGATCTCTTCGTCGAGGCGATGACCGTTGTACTTCTGCTTGATCACCGCGCGCGGGTGAATCAGCTGATTAAGGTTGGCCTTGAGCAGGATGTAGGCGACCTGGAAACGGAAAATCTTGATCCCGCCAGCGGTCGAGCCGGAACAGCCGCCGACGAAGCCCAGATAGAAGAACAACATCAACGAGAAGTTGCCCCACAGGCTGTAGTCGCCGAGGGCGAAGCCGGTGGTGGTGACTACCGAGGTCACGTTCAGCGCCACGTGGCGCAATGCGTCCAGCCAATGCAGGTTGGTCGTCCACCAATACCAGGTGCCAAGCACAAGCCAGGTCACCAGCAACATGCCGAGCAGACCCTGCACCTGCTGATCGCGGATCAGCGCCTTGCGGTTGCCGCGCATGGTCGCCACGTACAGGGTGAACGGCAGGCTGCCGAGAATCATGATCACCACCGCCACCCAGTGCACCGCCGGTTGCGTCCACTTGGCCAGCGACTGGTCGGAGGTCGAGAAACCGCCGGTGGAAATCGCCGACATCGCGTGGTTGATCGCATCGAACGGGCTCATCCCGGCCCACCAGAATGCGAGGCTGCCGACAATGGTGATGCCGACGTACGCCGCCACGATCAGGCGCGCCACCATGTGCGAGCGCGGCATGACCTTTTCCGAACGGTCGGATGATTCGGTCTGGAACAGGCGCATGCCACCGATGCGCAACAGCGGCAGGATCGCCACCGCCATACCGATAAAGCCGATGCCGCCGATCCAGTGCAGCAATGAGCGCCACATCAGGATGCCGGGGGACATGTCATCGAGATGATTGAGCACGGTCGAACCGGTGGCGGTGATCCCGGACATGCTCTCGAAAAACGAGTCGGTGTAACTGATGTGCTGGGTCAGCAGAAACGGCAGCGCGGCGAAAATGCACACCACCAACCAACTGCTGACGGTCAGCAAATACATGTCGCGCGGGCGCAAGTGAATGTGTTCGGGACGGCCGGGGATCACCAGCGCGAGGCCGGCGACGAAGGTGATCATGCTCGCCCAGAGGAACGACGGCAGGTCGCTGGTGCGATCAAAGATCACCAGGGTGGCCATGGGCACGACCATGGCGACGGCCAGGGTGATCAGGAAGATGCCGATGATGAAACCAATGATCCGTAAGGTCGGCAACGCCATGAAGTCCGCTCGGGCTGTGGTGGGAAGGGCGCCATTCTACCTGCGGGGCAGGGCATGTAAACCGGCATCCTGTTGGCAGATAAAGCTAGAATAGCCGCACATATTTTTCAGGAGGTGGCCGATGCAGGCTCTCGACGCGTTGCTCAACCGTGTTTCCGTTCCACGACTGGTCGAACCGGCCCCCACCGCCGAACAGCGTGAAGCCTTGTTTGCCGCAGCCTTGCGTGCGCCGGATCACGGGCATTTGCAGCCGTATCGCTTCTTGACCGTCGAAGGCGCTGCGCGCGAGCAGATGGGCGAGTTGTTGGCTGAAGCGGCGCAGCAGCAGGCAGGCGAAGTCACCGAAGCGATGATCGACAAGGCCCGCAATGGCCCGCTACGGGCGCCGCTGGTGGTTGTGGTGATCGCCAGGTTGCAGGATCACGTCAAATACCCGAAAGCTGAGCAGTTGCTCGCGGCGGGGTGTGCGGCCCACGGGATTTTGCTGGCAGCGTATGCGCAGGGGATTGGTGCGGTGTGGCGTACGGGGGATTTGGCGTATTCCCGGCACGTGGCGCAGGGTTTGGGCTTGGTTGAGGGTGAAGAAGTGATCGCGTTCTTGTACCTCGGCACGCCGCAGAAAGAACCGCGTGTGGCGGAGAAGGTAGATCTGGCCGAGTTCGTCAGCGCCTGGCCGGGTAAAGCTTAAAGTCAAAAGATCGCAGCCTGCGGCAGCTCCTACATTGGAATGCGTGTTCCTGTAGGAGCTGCCGCAGGCTGCGATCTTTTTGCATCACCGAAAATCTACGGCTGAACCACCGCGCCCGGCACCAACGGCAATTCCAGGCTGGCAATAAACCCGCCCTGCGGATGATTGGCCAACGTCAAACTCCCGCCATGCCGTTCCGCCGCTCGCCGGGCAATCGCCAGGCCCAAGCCATGTCCCGCCGCCGTCTGCCCCGGCGCCCGATAGAACGGCTCACCCAACTGACTCAAATGTTCGGCCTGCACGCCCGGCCCATGGTCGCGCACGCTCACAATAATTTTCTCGCCCTGACGTGAGGCCTGCATTTCAATCGCCTGACCCTCCGGGTTAAAACGCTGAGCATTGCGCAGAAGATTATCGACGGCCCGCTCAATCATCGTTGGCCAACCTTTGAGTTGTAGATGCGGTTCCACGTCCAGAAGCACTGTCTGCTCGGGTGAACCGAGTTTCGCGTCTTTCTGCAAAGTGCCGAGCAGCGCATTCAAATCCACGTCTTCCGCACTGGCGTTGTCGGCATCGACCCGTGCCAGCACCAGAATCTCACTGATTAATGCTTCCAGCCGATCGCACTCGCGAGTCAGGCGCGGCCAGAGCTTTTCGCGTTCTTCAGGGTTGGCTCGTTCGGCCAGCGCCAAGGCAATGCGCAGTCGCGCCAACGGTGAACGCAGTTCATGAGAAACGTCGCGCAGCAACTGGCGTTGACTGCCGATCAGGCTTTGCAGACGCGCACCCATGCGGTTGAAGTCGGTGGCGAGTACGCCGAATTCATCACGGCGGTTGGCCAGTTTCGCCAGGCTGTTCTGCTGATAGGTGGTCTGCCCCAGATCATGCACCGCGCCGCGCAGACGGCTGAGCGGGCGGGTGATGGAGAAGGTCACCAGCAAACTGAACAGGGTCAGCACCACCAGCGCGATGCCCAACGCACTCAACGGCCAGAGCAGGCTTTCGCGGTGCCAGGCGTCGAGTTCCGGGTGCGGGATGCGGTAGATGAACAGGTAGGTGTCACCGGTTTTTTCACTGGTGAATTCGTCAGTCAGGCGCCGCCATGGCAGGCGGCGGTCATCGTTGTTCTGCCGCGCTTCGAAGGCGGCGGCGCGGCGCGGGAAGGTGCCACGCACCACCGGATCGCCGGATTCGTTGAGCACCTGGACGTCGATGTGATATTGGCGTTTGCGTTGTTCGAGGATGTCCTGCGCGGCTTCCTCGCCTTGGGCTTCGTATGACTGCGTCCATTCGCCGGCGAGGCTGTTGAGGCCCGGATGGCGACTGAGGATCCACGCGTCCTGATTGAGCATGTGCCCGAGCAGAATCGACAACCCGGCCACCAATGCGATGGCCAGCCAGAAGCTCGCGAGAATACGCCAGAACAATGAACGCACAGAAAATCCTCAATCAAACATAAACCTTTGTAGGAGCTGCGGCACGCTGCGATCTGATCGTTCCCACGCTCTGCGTGGAAATGCAGCCGGGGACGCTCTGCGTCCCACAGTCAAAAGATCGCAGCGTGCCGCAGCTCCTACAGGGGCAAGTGCAAACAGGCCCGACGGGGTTAGCCGTCGGGCCATGGTCAGAACATTATTGCGCTTTTTGCGGCTGTTGCGCTTTCCACGCCTTGAACTCGGCCCATTCAGCGCGGCGTTCGGCCTGTTTCTTCTGGATCTCGTCGAATTTCTTCTGTTGATCCGGTTTCAGCACCGCACGCACATCGGTCTCGGCTTTCTTGTGGTTGGCTGCCACCTCGTCTTTCATGGCTTTCTGGTCAGCCGGCGAGAGTTTTTCCAGGTACTTGTCGACCACTTGCTTACGCTCGTGCATCTGCTCGCCCATGATCTTGCGGATCTGCTCGCGTTGTTCGCGGGACAGGTCGAGATGGCTGTACGGGCCTTTGCCGTGCATGCCGTGCATCTGACCGCCGTGGCGTGGGCCGTCGAGCGGGCCACCCATCGGGCCGCCATCTTGCGGCATGGCCATGGCGACGGTTGGCAGAGCGGCAGCGAACATCAGAGCGATAAGAGTCTTGCGCATGGTGTATCTCCTTGTCTCGTTCCCGGTACGTTCCGGATGAGTTCAGATTACGGAGATCAAGGTCAGCGGCGGTCAGCACTGCGTAAAGCTTGGGTAAAGACGTTTCGTCATCAACCTTACACATATCCCTGTAGGAGCTGCGGCACGCTGCGATCTTTTGATCTGTCTTTTAAAAACAAGATCAAAAG
>NZ_AKJD01000222.1 GCF_000282515.1 Pseudomonas sp. GM80 | reverse complement strand
GGCGCAGCCAAACACAGCGAGAGGAGGTGCAGCGAAGCAAACCGTAGGCGCTGCGCCCGGATCGATCCCGGAGCGAAGGAACCCCGAGCCCCAGCGAGCGGGACGCACGAAGGAGCAAGCCTTTTGGGTTACCTTTTCGGCGTTTGGAAAAGGTGACCCGCCGTAAGGGCGGAACCCTAAGCAGCCCTAACCGCAGCAACGGATATGTACACGAACCGCACGAAAAACACGGCCTGCGCGATAACCGCCCACAAAAAATGCCCCGATCTCTCAACCGGGGCATTCAGCACAACATTACAAAACCATCAAACCATCAATGCGAAACCGCCCCACTCGCCCCCAACCCAGTCTGCGAACGCACAAACTGCGGGAAGAACAGCGCGCGCTCCTTATCCGCAGCCGCCGACTTGTCAGTAATCGAGAAGAACCAGATCCCGACAAAGGCAATAATCATCGAAAACAGCGCCGGATACTCGTAAGGGAAGATCGCCTTCTCATGATGCAGAATCTGCACCCAGATGGTTGGGCCAAGAATCATCAGGCCTACAGCACTGATCAACCCCAACCAGCCGCCAATCATCGCACCGCGTGTGGTCAGCTTCTTCCAGTACATCGAAAGCAGCAGCACCGGGAAGTTACAGCTCGCCGCAATCGAGAACGCCAGGCCCACCATGAACGCAATGTTCTGGCTTTCGAAGAGGATGCCCAAGCCAATCGCCAGCACCGCCAAGGCAATGGTGGTGATCTTCGAGACACGAATCTCGTCCTTCTCGTTCGCCTTGCCCTTCTTGATCACACTGGCATACAGGTCGTGAGACACCGCCGAAGCACCGGCCAGCGTCAGGCCTGCAACAACCGCCAGAATGGTCGCGAACGCCACCGCCGAGATAAAGCCGAGGAAGATACTGCCACCAACCGCATTGGCCAGATGCACCGCCGCCATGTTGTTGCCGCCCAACAGCGCGCCAGCAGCATCTTTGAAGGCCGGGTTAGTGCTGACCAGCAGGATCGCGCCGAAGCCGATGATGAAAGTCAGAATGTAGAAGTAGCCAATGAAACCGGTTGCGTACAGAACGCTCTTGCGAGCTTCTTTTGCGTCACTCACGGTGAAGAAGCGCATCAGAATGTGTGGCAGGCCAGCCGTACCGAACATCAGCGCCAGACCCAGCGAGAACGCCGAAATCGGATCTTTCACCAGACCGCCCGGGCTCATGATCGCTTCACCTTTCGGGTGAACCTTGATCGCCTCGGAGAACAGCATGTTGAAGTCGAAGTTGACGTGCTTCATCACCATCAGCGCCATGAACGAGGCACCGGACAGCAACAGCACCGCCTTGATGATTTGCACCCAAGTGGTTGCCAGCATGCCGCCGAACAGCACGTACATGCACATCAGGATGCCGACCAGAATCACCGCGACGTGGTAGTCCAGACCGAACAGCAGCTGGATCAACTTGCCGGCACCGACCATTTGCGCGATCAGGTAGAACGCCACCACCACCAGCGAACCACAGGCAGACAGGGTGCGGATCTGAGTTTGCCCGAGGCGGTAGGACGCCACGTCGGCAAAGGTGTATTTACCCAGGTTACGCAGACGCTCGGCGATCAGGAACAGAATGATCGGCCAGCCCACCAGGAAGCCGATCGAGTAGATCAGGCCATCGTAGCCGGAGGTGAACACCAGCGCGGAAATCCCCAGGAAGGACGCCGCCGACATGTAGTCACCGGCAATCGCCAGACCATTCTGGAAACCGGTGATCTTGCCGCCCGCTGCATAGTAGTCGGCCGCCGAGTTGTTTTTCTTCGAGGCCCAGTAGGTGATGTACAACGTCGCGCCAACGAAGGCCACGAACATCAGGATCGCAGGGATGTTCAGCGGCTGTTTGGCCACCTCCCCCGTCAACGCGTCAGCCGCCCAGACACTCGGCGCGAAAGCCGCAACACTCAATAGAGCCAGTAGACGCCGGATCATTGCTGAGCCTCCTTGAGAATCGCATTGTTCAGGTCGTCAAACTCGCCATTGGCGCGGCGCACGTAGATCCCGGTGAGGATGAATGCCGAAAGAATCAGCCCGACACCGATCGGAATACCCCAGGTAATCGAAGACTCAGGACTGAGTTTCGCTCCCAGTATGTGCGGCCCGTAAGCGATCAAAAGGATGAAGCCAGAGTAAAGCCCGAGCATGATTGCCGAGAGAATCCAGGCGAATCGTTCTCTTTTCTGAACCAGCTCCTTGAATCGGGGACTGTTTTGAATCGAGAGGTAAATGCTGTCGTTCATTGTTTTTATCCTCGCAGCACAAATTATTGTTGGAACATAGCTAATGTATGCGGCTGCGAGAGCGGTAACAGACGACCTTAGTAGTAGAACGCCATGACGTATTCGCCATTTTTCAGCACACACAAAAACCTGTGGGAGCTGGCTTGCCAGCGATGGCGTCGTGTCAGTCAACTGATTAGTCAACTGACCGACCGCTATCGCGGGCAAGCCCGCTCCCACAGGGTTTGCGTTGATCCGAAGCTATTTGTGGTTATTTGGTCCAGTCAGCCACGCGATCCGGGTGCTTGGCGACCCAATCTTTCGCCGCTGCTTCAGGTTTGGCACCGTCCTGAATCGCCAGCATCACTTCGCCGATCTCGTCTTTCGACGCCCACTGGAAGTTTTTCAGGAACTTGGCCACTTCCGGTGCCTTGGCATCGAGCTCTTTGCTGCCGATGCTGTTCACGGTTTCAGCCGCGCCGTACACGCCTTTCGGGTCGTCGAGGAAGCGCAGTTTCCACTTGGCGAACATCCAGTGCGGCACCCAACCGGTGACGGCAATGGATTCGTTTTTCTTCTCGGCACGGGTCAGCTCGGCGATCATGCCGGCGCCGGAACTGGCTTTGAGGTTGTATTTGTCGAGGCCGTAATCCTTGATCGCCTGATCGGTCTTGAGCATCACGCCTGAACCGGCATCGATACCGACGATACGATTCTTGAAGGTGTCATCGGTTTTCAGGTCTTCGATCGACTTGGCTTTGACGTACTCCGGCACGATCAGGCCGATTTTTGCATCCTTGAAGTTCGGGCCGTAATCGACGACCTGATCCTTGTTTTTCGTCCAGTATTCGCCATGGGTGACGGGCAGCCAGGCCGAGAGCATGGCGTCGAGTTTACCGGTGGCAACCCCTTGCCACATGATCCCGGTGGCGACGGCTTGCAGCTTCACGTCATAGCCGAGTTTCTGCTTGATCACTTCGGCCGCTACGTGGGTGGTCGCAACGCTGTCGGACCAGCCGTCAACGTAACCGATGTTCAAGGTCTTGGTTTCCGCGCTGGCCAGTGTTGCGCCCATCGCAAGCGCCAGTGCGGCACCTGCGCCTAAAAGTCGTCGCATCTTCATCGTTACTTCCCCGAAATGCTGCGCCCGACGGATGACGGGCGGCGTCAACGTATTGTTATGGTGCACAGCGCCCCCATCACGCCTGACCGCAAACTCGCTGGACCATCAGTGGAGTGCTGACGCTTTCGATCATCAACCTGACGACGCTCGCGACCTGCTCTGTCAGCGACCTCAAGACAACGAGAAACGACATCAGAAGGCCATTAATCGCCTGCGAATAATTGGCGCCAGACAATCCGCCCGAACTTTGCATGTGCAAATGATGCGAGCCACCAACCCCGGATAAATGCAGGTAACATGCGTCGCTTTGCAGCCACTCGGCCCGACCATGTCCGCGACGTCCCGCTTCCCCTTCCCTGCTTATTTATTTGCCTGCCTGCTGGGCCTGTTTGCCCTCGGCGGCTTCTGGTACGGCCTCGGTAAACCGGTGATCCTGCCGGACGCCGCGACGCCGACGCACAAGCTGCAATGCGCGTCCTATACGCCGTTCGATAAAGACCAATCGCCGTTCGACGTACCGTTCAAACTGCGCCCCGAGCGCATGGACGCCGACCTCGCGTTATTGGCGACCCGCTTTGAATGCATCCGCACCTATTCAATGACCGGCCTTGAAGCGCTGCCGGATCTGGCGCGCAAACACGGACTAAAGTTGATGATCGGCGCCTGGATCAACAGCAACCCGGTCGATACGGAGAAGGAAGTCGAGCTGCTGATCAAATCGGCCAACGCCAACCCGGACGTGGTCAGCGCGGTGATCGTCGGCAACGAAGCGTTGCTGCGCAAGGAAGTCACCGGCGCGCAACTGGTCCGACTGATCACCAAGGTCAAGAGCCAGATCAAGCAACCGGTCACCTACGCCGATGTCTGGGAGTTCTGGCTCAAGCATCCGGAAGTCGCGCCGGCAGTGGATTTCCTGACCATTCATTTGCTGCCGTATTGGGAAGATGATCCCTCGAACATCGATGCCGCCCTGCACCACGTGGCAGAGGTGCGTCAGGTCTTCGGCAACAAATTCGCCCCCAAAGACGTGATGATCGGCGAGACCGGCTGGCCGAGCGAAGGCCGCCAGCGTGAAACCGCCCTGCCGAGCCGGGTCAACGAGGCGAAATTCATTCGTGGTTTTGTCGCCATGGCCGAGAAGGAAGGCTGGCATTACAACCTGATCGAAGCCTTTGATCAGCCCTGGAAACGGGCGAGTGAAGGCGCGGTCGGTGGCTACTGGGGACTGTTCGATGCGGATCGTCAGGACAAGGGCGTGCTCGCCGGCCCCGTGACCAATGTGCCGTTCTGGAAAGAATGGCTGGCGGTCGGTGGTTTGATTTTCCTTGGCACGCTGATCCTTGGCGGGCGCGTTCGCACCACGCGTTCGGCACTGGTGTTGCCGCTGTTGGGCGCCCTCGCCGCTTGCTCGATTGGCGCCTGGGGTGATCTGGCGCGGGTGACTACACGGTTTGCCAGCGAATGGTTGTGGGTCGGCTTGCTGACGGCGTTGAATCTGCTGGTATTGGCGCATGCCGCACTGACGCTGAGCGCACGCACGGGCTGGCGTGAGCGTGCGTTCAATGTGCTCGAGCGACGTGCAGGCTGGCTGGTCGCGGCGGCAGGTTTTGCCGCTGCCGTGATGATGCTCGAGATGGTTTTTGACCCGCGTTATCGCAGCTTTGCGAGCATGGCGTTTGTGCTGCCGGCGCTGGTTTACCTGTGCCGCCCGGTGAGCGTGCCGCGTCGGGAGATCGCGCTGCTGACCTTTATTGTCGGTGCGGGGATTGCGCCGCAGCTGTATCAGGAAGGTTTGCAGAATCAGCAGGCGTGGGGCTGGGCGTTGGTCAGCGTGTTGATGGTCGCAGCCCTTTGGCGCTGCCTGCGCGTTCGCCAGATCTGATTTTCAGCGCCTTCGAAGCCCTCATCGCTGGCAAGCCAGCTCCCACAGAATATTGGTTGAGCACAACATATGTGTACGACCCAAAAACCTGTGGGAGCTGGCTTGCCAGCGATGACTGACTGTCAGGCGCTGGGGGACTTACGCACCAGGCGCAGCCCGGCAATCACCAACGCAAACACCGCTAAAGTGGTGTTGTACAACGCCAGCGCCGGCACCCCGAACACCAGCGCCAGCACCGCCAGCCACCAGCCTGCCCGCCCGGGCACGACAAAACCGATCAGCGCCGCACCGAGCGCCGTCCAGCCCAGCACTTTGAAGTGAATCATCAGCCCAAGGTTGGAACGCAACTGGCATTCCCAGCGGCTGGCCTCATCCACGCAAATGCCCACCCACTTGCCGTCCTCCATAAAGCCATACCGCGCGGCATAACTGGCAGCCAGCCACAACGGCAACAGAACGAGCAGCAGAATCACGGGCAAGCGGCGGGACATGAAGCACTCCAAACATGGGAAATCGGCGGCCAGCTTAATCTGCCGCCAGCGGTGTGCAAGCGCTAACAACACTTAACTGTTCATTGATGCGGTGCAAAGTGTATCGTCCAGCTACTATTACTCCGAATTCTGCCTGTTTGGTGCCGATGCATGGCACTTTGGCGCAAACCCGGTGGTCATAGCCTGCGAACTTCATTCGGCACCTTCCTCTAAGGGATCTAGTCATGCTCCGTTCCTTGCGCTTCGCCGCGCTGTTCAGCGGCCTTATTTTGAGTGCGTCCGCACTGGCGGTGGACATCGATGCCGCCAGTTATGGCTATCCCCTGACCAACCCGTTCGAGGCGACCATCGCCACGACCCCGCCGGACTTGCGCCCGGAATTGCCGCTGGACGACGACATCAACCAGTCGGATCGCAGCCTGACGTTGCGCCCGGAGCGCGAGTTCATCCTGCCGGACAATTTCTGGGCAGTGAAGAAACTCACCTACCGGATCGCCACTCAGGACAAACCGGCACCGCTGATCTTCCTGATCGCCGGCACTGGCGCGCGCTATGACAGCACGCTCAACGAATACCTGAAAAAGCTCTACTACAAGGCCGGCTACCACGTCGTGCAGTTGTCGTCGCCGACCAGTTTCGACTTCATCAGCGCCGCCTCGCGCTTTGCCACTCCGGGCGTGACCAAGGAAGACGCCGAAGACATGTACCGGGTGATGCAAGCCGTGCGCGCGCAGAATCCGAAAGTGCCGGTGACCGAGTACTACCTGACCGGGTACAGCCTCGGCGCGCTGGATGCCGCCTTCGTTGCGCACCTGGACGAGACCCGTCGCAGCTTCAACTTCAAGAAAGTCCTGCTGCTCAACCCGCCGGTGAACCTCTACACCTCGGTGACCAACCTCGACAAGTTGGTGCAAACCGAAGTTAAAGGCATCAACAACAGCACCACCTTCTATGAGTTGGTGTTGAGCAAGTTGACCCGTTACTTCCAGCAGAAAGGCTACATCGACCTCAATGATGCGCTGCTCTATGACTTCCAACAGTCCAAGCAACATCTGACCAACGAACAGATGGCGATGCTGATCGGCACCTCGTTCCGCTTCTCGGCGGCCGACATCGCGTTCACCTCCGACTTGATCAACCGTCGCGGCCTGATCACGCCACCGAAATTTCCGATCACCGAAGGCACCAGCCTCACGCCGTTCCTCAAGCGTGCGCTGCAGTGCGACTTCGACTGCTACCTGACCGATCAAGTGATTCCGATGTGGCGCGCGCGCACCGACGGCGGCAGCCTGCTGCAACTGATCGATCAGGTCAGCCTGTATGCACTCAAGGATTACCTGCACGACAGCCCGAAAATCGCCGTGATGCACAACGCCGACGACGTCATCCTCGGCCCGGGCGACCTCGGTTTCCTGCGCAAGACCTTCGGTAATCGCCTGACCGTTTACCCACTGGGCGGCCACTGCGGCAACCTTAACTACCGCGTCAACAGCGACGCTATGCTGGAGTTTTTCCGTGGCTAAATATCTCCTGCTGATGGCAGCGCTCCTCTGCGCAGGCGTGGCCCAGGCCGACAACAGTAAAGCCAACGCGCCGGTGGTGGTCGACAGTGACGGCTTCAAAGAGCCGCTGTCCAAACTCAAATTCAACCCGGGGCTGGATCAGCGCGAATTCGAGCGCTCGACGCTCAACGCGCTGAACGTCTACGACCCGCTGGAATCGTGGAACCGTCGGGTTTACCACTTCAACTACCGCTTCGACCAATGGGTGTTCCTGCCGGTGGTCGATGGCTATCGCTACATCACGCCAAGCTTCCTGCGCACCGGTGTGAGCAACTTCTTCAATAACCTCGGCGATGTGCCCAACCTGGTCAACAGCCTGTTGCAGTTCAAGGGTCAGCGCTCGATGGAAACCACCGCGCGCCTGCTGCTCAACACCACCATCGGCATCGCCGGTTTGTGGGATCCGGCCACGGCGATGGGCCTGCCGCGCCAGAGCGAAGACTTCGGCCAGACCCTGGGCTTCTACGGTGTACCCGGTGGCGCTTACTTCGTCTTGCCGATCTTCGGCCCGTCGAACATCCGCGACACCGCCGGCCTGGCCGTGGACTACACCGCCGAATCGGCAATCAACTTCCTCAATGTCTCGGAAGTCAGCTCCAACCATCCGGAAGTCTGGGCGTTGCGCGCAGTCGACAAGCGCTATCAGACCAGCTTCCGCTACGGCCAGATGAATTCGCCGTTCGAGTACGAGAAAGTGCGTTACGTGTACACCGAAGCACGCAAGCTGCAGATCGCCGAATAGTTTTCGGCATGTCTAGTCCTGAAATAGGT
>NZ_AKJD01000221.1 GCF_000282515.1 Pseudomonas sp. GM80 | reverse complement strand
AGCCAGCTCCCACAAGGGTTTGTGGTGTTGCAGGATTGTCAGTTGGTGCGTTTGTCGTCGCCGGGTTCGCCGCCGACATGTACGCCGCGATCATCCCCCGGTTCGCCTGCTGCATGCAGTCCTCGGTCATCGCCGACTTCGCCAGCGCGATGGACGCCATGGTCATCGCCGACTTCGCCGGCCCGGTGCACGCCGTGATCATCGCCTGGCTCGGCGTGGGTGCCGTTGCGGCCGGAGGATGAGGCGGAATCACCGGAGTGTCCGGAGCCCTGGCCGCTGCCGCTGTGTCCACTGCCGCCGTCACCGTGACCACTTCCACCATTGCCACTGCCGCCGTGGCCACCACCATTGCCGCCACCGCCACCGCCACCGCCACCGCCACCGCCGCTTCCGCCGCCTCCACCACTACCGCCATGCCCGCCGCCATTTCCTCCGCCGTTACCGCCACCCCCTCCGCCGTGTCCACCGCCACCACTCCCTCCACCGCCACTACCACCTTCTTTGGCCTGAACACTGGAAATGCCGGAAAGACTATCCGGAATCAGCACGGTGGACGCCGACAGAACTGCGCCGATGGCCATTGCGAGCACGAGCTTTTTAATGTGCATATCGTTCTCCGTCTTTGTGGTCTTGTTGGGAACGTAAAAGTGCGTTGTTGCAGGGACCGGACCCGTTCCCGGGGGTCAGTGAATACTTGAAGCCAGTTCGAAAATCGGGATGTACATCAGGATCACGATGACCCCGATCAGCAGGCCGATAAACGTCATCAGCAGCGGCTCGAACAACTTCACGAACCACTCCAGCCAGCGGCTGATTTCCTCGTCGTAGAAGTCGGCGCTGCGCTCCATCATCTGCCCGAGGTTGCCGGACTGTTCGCCGGCGCGCAGCAGGCGCAGGGACACCGGCGTCACCAGATGATTGAGTTCCAGCGCGGTGGACAACGATTGCCCCTCGCGCACCCGCTCGCAGGCCTGATCCAGTCGCGTCCGCGAAGCCACGGTGAGCAAACCTCGGACCATGGCCATGGCGGTCACCAGCGGAATCCCGCCCTGCAGCAGAATCCCCAGCGAGCGATAAAAGCGCGCCAGTTCATACATGAAAATCCGTTGATGCACCGCCGGCAGTTTCTCCACCAGCCGATCCAGCCCTCGGCGAAACGCCGGTTGTTTTTGCAGCACGGCGAGGGCGATGACAATCGCCGCCAGCGCGCCAAAGAATTCCGCCTGATGCGCATGCAAGAACATGCCACTGCTCATCAACACCTGCGACAGCCACGGCAGGTTATTGCCCAGCCCTTCGAACACCAGGCTGAAGCGCGGCACCACATAACCCATCAAGAACAGCACCACGCCACCGCCGACTATCAGCAACAGCATTGGATAGATCGAGGCGCTGATGATCTTCTGCCGCACCTCGTCCATGCGCTGCCGATAGCTGACGTAGCGACCCAGCGCATCGCCGACCGCGCCGGTCTTCTCGCTGGACTGTACCAGCGCCACGTACAACGGCGGGAACACCGCCGACAACTGGCCCAGCGCCTGCGAAAACGATTTACCCTCGTAGAGCAGGCGCACCAGCTCACTCAAGGTTTTCCGGGCCGCGGGGGCGGTTTCTTTTTCGGCGAGGCTTTCCAGCGCATCGATCAACGGCAGGCCGGCATTGAGCAGCGTGGTCAGTTCCTGGCTGAACAACACCAGATTGAAGGTTTCGCGCTGACGCAGTCGTAGCGAGCGCCAATGCTTGTCGGCGTGCGAACTGAGCACGCGCAGACCCTGATCCTCGGCAATGCGCCGCGCTTCGCTATCGCCCGCTGCCTCGACGCTCAAGGACACCACGCCAGCCTTGCCGACCGCTTTCAAATGAAATCGCATGGGCCGCGCTCCGCTTACTGCCAGTTGGTCACTTCAGCGTTTTCGCCTTCGCCGCCGGGCTGGCCGTCCTTGCCCATCGACAGCAAGTCGTACTCGCTGTTTTCGCCGGGGTAGCGGTAGGCGTAATTACGCCCCCAGGGATCCTGCGGGAGTTTTTTCTGCAAATACGGGCCGGTCCATTTCGCCTCGTCGCTCGGTGCGGTGACCAAGGCCTGCAAGCCCTGTTCGGTGGACGGGTAATGGCCGACTTCGAGGCGATAGATGTCCAGCGCTTTGCTCAGCCCTTCGATCTGCGCCTTGGCCACTTTGACTTCCGAGCGACCGAGTTGAGCGAAGTATTTCGGCGCGACGATCCCGGCCAACAGGCCGAGCACCACCAACACCACAAGCAGTTCGAGCAGGGTAAAACCGCGTTGGCCACGCGGACGAAATTGCAGCTTCATGATGACCTCCCGTGAGTGGCAGCCGTGTCGCCTGAAGGGCTTATGCAATTGCCATGCTCAGCCCCCGTTAAAAACCTGCTCACACGCCGGAACCCTTGTGATAGGGGCCTTTCAAGAGTCGGCACAGTGCTTGCGTATGGCTCAAACGTGATCGGCCATTGGGGCATTTCCCCCAATTTATCGGGGCCGATCCGGGGAGGCCCGACATGAAATTTCTCGCCAGCGGATTGCTCGGTTGTGTGCTGCTCAGCGGCGCCGCGCAGGCCGATGTGTTCATCTCGGTGGACGCCAAGGGCAGCTACGTGCTGTCCAACGTTCACCGTCCCGGACGCACCTACGAACGGGTGATCCACGAGGCTGAAATGCCTGTGGCCAGCCTCGATCAACAGCCGCAAATGATCGCCAACCAACCCTATGCGGAACTGGTTTCGGCAGCCGCCAAAGTCAACCAGTTACCCGAAGCGCTGCTGCACGCGGTGATCAACGCAGAATCCCACTACAACCCCGGCGCAACCTCGGCCAAAGGCGCGGGTGGGCTCATGCAGTTGATGCCCGACACCGCGCGGGAAATGGGTGTGACCGACGTCTACGACCCCAAGGCCAACATCCAGGGCGGCGCGAAATACCTCAAGCGCCTGATGACCCTGTTCGACAACGACATCGCCCTCGCCGTGGCGGCCTACAACGCCGGGCCCGACGCGGTGCTCAGCCGTGGCCGGGTGATTCCGCCGTTCGCCGAAACCCAGCGGTATGTACCGAATGTGTTGCGTCAGTACCGGCGTCTGCAGGGGTTGGCCATGGATGCGCCGTTGTGACCCCAACCCGGTTTCCCCACTTTCGGGGCAAACCGGATACACCCGAAAAGTGGGGAAAAGGGGTGGGGGATTTGCCCCGGATTCTCAAGTCGTCGCGGTAACTGATTGAACGCTAATGCAATTTTTTGTGGCACGCGGATTGCTCCGAGGCATTTGTCGAGAAGTGTTCCCAAGAGCACCCACTACGAGGTTACTGATCATGGTTGGCATTCATCACGCACCGTCTCTGTTCAACTGGCTGCTGATTCTGGCCTCGATGCTCAGCGTCGAGCTGGCCGGCGCGGCCGTACGTTGCGAGCGCAATCTGGTGGCCAACGTCGTCGCCTTCGATCAACCGCTGATGTTCAACCGCCTCGGCGCGCAGAACATCAACGGCATGATGTTTGCCCTGCGCCGCGACGTCGTTGATGACCGCAACATGTCGCTGGCCTACGGCGGTTCAGCGGTGCCGGGCAAGGTTTCGCTGCGCCCGGACAAGCGGCCACGGCCACTGGTGTTGCGCGTGGCGGCGGGTGATTGCCTGACGATCAATCTGCAAAATCTGCTCGACTATCAGGCCAACCCGAACAAGCACTTCGAGAATGAAGGTGAAGAAGAGGAGGGCGTGGAAAACGCCAACGCGGCTGAAGACTTCAAAGTCGATGAGCAAGTCGCTGATCGTCACGTCGGTTTCCAGGTCAATGGCCTGCAAGCGGTGAACAGCATTGATGACATTTCTTCGTTCACCGGGCGTAACGCCAACACCTTGGTGCCGCCGGGTGCGAGCCGTTCTTACACCCTGTACGCCGAGCGTGAAGGCGCGTTTGCCGTCAGCAGCCGTGGCGCAACGTTTGGCGGCGAGGGCGCGGCCGGCAACGTCGCCAATGGCTTGTTCGGCCAGGTTGTCGTCCTGCCTAAGGGCGGCCGCACCTATCGCAACACCCTCACCGAAGAAGAAATGCGCCTGGCCACCACGGGCCGCGCACCCACCGGCCAACCGATCGTCGACTATCAGGCGCGCTACCCGCAGCGCGAACCGTGGTTGCGCGAAGGCAAGGCCGGCACGCCGATCATCGGCATGGTCGACGGCAATGAAATCATTTCCAGCGAAAGCGATGCGATTGTCATGGGCAGCAACGCCGACGGCAGCTTCCCACCCAGCACTTATCCGCTGGAATCGGTTGGCAAACGCAACCCGGCAATCCCTAATCGACTGGAAGCGTTCCGCGATTTCGCCTCGCAATTTCAGGACGAAACCGCTGCCACTCAAGCGTTTCCAGCCTATTGGGCTGATCCGGTGATGGCCCACGTGCTGGAGCCGACTCGCGATTCGTTCATGATCAACTACGGCTCCGGCGGCATGGGCGCCGAAGTGGTGGCCAACCGTTTGGGCGTCGGGCCGATGCACGACTGCCTGTCTTGCGCCTACGAAGAATTCTTCCTCAGCTCGCACACCGTCGGCGACGTGGCGATGCTGGTCGACGTGCCGGCCAACGCCGGGCTTGAGAACATCGCCCCTGGCCAGACACCACGCGCTGATCAGATCGGGGTGAAAGCGACCATGGCGCTGTATCCGTCGGAGCCATCGAACGTCAACCACAGCTATATCGGTGACTTCGTCAAATTCCGCAACACCCACAATGGCCACGAGCAGCACATTTTCCACTTGCACGGCCATCAGTGGCTGTTCAACCCCAACGACGACAACTCCGATTACGTCGATGCCCAGGGCATTGGCCCGGGCGCCGGTTACACCTATGAAATCGCCAACGGCGGCTCGGGCAACCGCAACCGCGTGGCCGGCGATGCGATCTATCACTGCCATTTCTATCCGCACTTCGCCCAAGGCATGTGGGCCATGTGGCGGGTGCACGATGTGTTTGAGGAGGGCACCCGGCTCGACGTTTCCCAGCAAGGCGCTGACGGCTATCACAACGAACCGTTTGCCCTGCGCAGTGGTAAACCGGCGACCGGCGCACGCGCCTTGCCTGACGGCGAAATCGTCGCCGGCACACCGATTCCAGCGATAGTGCCGCTGCCGGGCAAAGCCATGGCACCGATGCCGGGTAAAGTCGTGGTCGTGCCGAAAATCGGCGAAACCCTGATCGCCGGCAATGATGACGACGAGGAGGAAGAAGAGGGCGATGACGATGGTGAGCACCATGGCGGCAATGGCGGTGGTCAAGCCATCGGTTCGCTGGCGCTGGTCGATCGCAGCGAAGCCAACCGCAATGCCGACGGCAGCCTGAAAAACCCTGGCTATCCGTTCTGGATTGGTGGCATGGAAAGTTCGGTGGGCCAACGTCCACCAACTCCGCCACTGGACATGCTCGACGCCGCTACCGCGCAATCGCTCAAGGCCAGCGGCAAAGCGCTGTGGGCCAACCTCGACCCGGCGCAATCCGGCGGCTGGGATGGCGGCTTGCAGCGGCATACACTCGACGGCGTGTCGGCCGGCGGTGAGGCGCACACCGTGACCACCTCGCTGGATTTCTCCAAGGAAGTCACCCGCGCCAAACCGATTTACCTGCCGGAAGAAGGCACCGAAGTCGAACAGGCGGCGATGGCCTTCCACGCGAAAAAAGACCATCCAAGCTATGCCTTGCTGCCCGGCAATCAAGTGGTGGCCAAGGCGTTTCGCACCAACGGCGCCTTGCCGATGGCCGGTGCGCCGTACTACGAACCGTGCATGGACGACCGGCAAAAACGCCTGACCAGCAGCGCCGGCAGCGGTGAGTTTGCCAGCGGTGACCGCATCGACGGCATGTCCTTTGTCGGCGCCTCGAGCTTCACCGCCGACCGCCCTCGGATCTACAAAGCCGCCAACATTCAGTTCGACGCGGTGTACAACAAGGTCGGTTATCACTTCCCGCAGGCGCGCATTCTCGCGCTGTGGGAAGACGCCTGGCCGGTGATCACCAAGCAGCGTCCGCCAGAACCGCTGGTGATGCGCATGAACACTTTCGATTGCGTGCAGTACCAGCAAACCAACCTGGTGCCAGCCACTTACGAGATGGACGACTATCAGGTGCGCACGCCGACCGATGTGATCGGTCAGCACATTCACCTGCCGAAGTGGGACCTGACCTCGGCGGACGGCTCGTCCAACGGCTGGAACTACGAGGACGGCGTGCTCTCGCCGGGCGCCGTGCAGGAACGCATTCACGCGATTCGCGAGTTCAACCAGTGCGCCGCCACCGATCCGCGCGACGGCACCCAGGCCTGCCCGAAAGCCAAGAACCACCCGTTCTTCGGCCAGTACGGCCGCGCCGATTGGCTCGGTGCGCGCACGGCGATGCAGCGCTGGTTCGTCGATCCGGTGGTCAACGCCAAAGGCGTCGATCGCGGCCTCGGCACCATTTTCACCCACGACCACCTGGGCCCATCGACGCACCAGCAGATTGGTCTGTACGCCACCGTGTTGGCGGAACCGGCCGGTTCGACCTGGTTCCACGCCGAAACCGGTGAGCCTCTGTACAGCGGCGCGCGTCAGGACGGCGGGCCGACCTCGTGGCAAGCGGTGATCAATACCGGCGACCTTGATGGCGACGGCAAGAACGACAGCTTCCGTGAGTTCTTCCTCGAGTACAGCGACTTCCAGCATGCCTATGAAGCTGGCGTCTATGTCGGTGCCGGCCCTAACGGTGTGCCAAATGCGCAAGCGTTCCCGGCCACCGCTGACAGCTTCCGCTACGCGATCAATCCGCCGGTGCGTAACAACGCCAGCAACTTGCTTGAAGGCGTGCTGGAAGTGCAGGGCGGTCAGGTGCCGGGCTGCCCGAGCCGGCCATGTCCGCAGGCGATTTCGGTGGATGATCCGGGCATGTTCGTCGTCAACTATCGCAACGAACCGCTGGCCCTGCGCGTGTACGACCCGAACAAGGTCGGCCCGGACGGCAAGCGTGGCATGCAGGCTGACGGCCTCGGTGGCGATCTGTCGTTCGCCATGCAAAGCCGCACCGACCGCGCAATTCCGGCGATGAACCTGGCGCCGAATCTGCTCACCGCCGCCACCGGCCCAACCGGCGGCACTACGCTGTTCCCGCCGCACATCAACAAGGGCGGCGCCGAACCGGGTGACCCATTCACACCGATGCTGCGCACCTACACCGGCGACAACGTGCGGCTGCGGGTGCATGCCGGCGGCCATGAAGAAGAGCACAACGTCACCTTGCACGGTGTGAAATGGCTGCAGAGCGGTTCCGGGTTCGGCAACAGCTCCAATTCCGGCTGGCGCGCCTCGCAAATGATCGGCATCTCCGAGCAGATGGGCTTCATTGCGCCGGTGTCGATGCTCTCCAGTTCCGCTGCGACCACGGGTGATTATCTGTACTCGATGGACGCTTCGATCGAAGGCTACTGGAGCGGTATCTGGGGCGTGATGCGCAACTACACCGCCAAACGCGCCGACCTGTTCGCCATCCCGAACAACCCGAATCCGGCGGGCATGCGCAACACCGTGGCGTTCGAGGGCAGTTGCCCGCGGATCAGTGCCAACCCCAATGGCATCGGTACGCGGCCGACGGTACAGCGCAACTATGAAGTGGTGGCGGCGCTGGCCAACGACATCCTCGGCAACTCGCTGGGCCTGACCATCGGCGATCCCGAAGGGCTTGGTCAGCATGTCGGCGGGCCGCTGAATCCGGCGGGTGGCACCCTGGTGCTGAACTCGCGCACGGTGAGCATTCCACAAGTCACCGTGACCGATCCGGAGGATGGCGAAACCATCACCATTGGCGGGCAGAGCGGGCCGCTGCATGACCCGACCGCGATCCTGTACGTGCGTAAATCCGATCTGGATCCGCTCAGCGGCAAGCTGAAACCCGGCATCCCGGTTGAACCGCTGGTGCTGCGTGCGGCGGCAGGGGATTGCATCAACATCACCCTGGAAAACCGTCTGCCGAGTGTCATGCCTGACCTGACCCAGACGGCGGTGATGCAAGGCATGGTCAAGCGTGATCGCAACAGCGGTCTGGGCTCGACCACCTTCAGCAACAATCTGATGCGGCCGTCCAGCCACGTCGGCCTGCATGCGCAATTACTGGCGTACGACATCACTAAATCCGACGGTGCCAACGTCGGCGCCAACCCGATCCAGACCGTGCCACCGCGCGTCGGCAACAGCGGCGCGTACCCGACCCGTACCTATCAGTACTACGCCGGGCACCTGGAACGTGAAGGCAAACCGGTGACCCAACTGGGCCGCAGCGTCGACAACATCAATGCCACGGCAGTCGAGTTCGGCGGCTTGAACATCACCCCGGCGGACGTGATCAAGCAGCCGCAAAAAGGTCTTGGCGGGGCAATGAGCATTCTGCCGATCGGCGCGACCTGGGTTGATGATGCGCGCAAGGTCAACGCTACGGTGACGGCGCCTGGGCAGACCAGCTACCGCGACTTCGCGATGGTCTGGCACAAGGCGTTGAACACTCGTTGGGCCAATGGCCGGCCGGTGGAAGGAATTGCCGCTGAAGGCTTCGGCGTGCCGACCGATCCGCAGGACAACTCGAGCATGGCGATCAACTACAAAACCGAGCCGTTGTGGTATCGCTTCGGCCTCGCCCCCGACGCACCGTTTGGTCACGCCGATGGCGCGGGTTATGGCGACATGGTCAATGCGCACATGGCTTACAGCAATGCGTTGGTGGGTGGCGATCCGCAGACGCCGGTGCTCTATGCCAAACCGGGGCAGCCGTTCCGTACGCATATTTTGATGCCGAGCGGTGGCAGTCGCGGCACCACGTTCCAGCTCGACGGGCACGTCTGGTCGGTGAACCCGTTCCAGGCCGAGAAGAGCGATGTCGGTGGTTATCCGATGGGCTCGCCGGGCGTGGGCTCGGTGCGCTTCGGCTACAACCCGATGTCGATGTACATCGGCGCCCACGAAAGCATCCTGCCGGCCGCGCACTTCAGCTTCATGATCCCGAGCGCCGGCGGCAGCAACGCGATACCGGGCGACTACCTGTTCCGCGACTACGCCGCCTACGGCAACACCTCCGGATTATGGGGACTGCTGCGCGTAACCAACGAACCGGAACCGGCACCGACCCCGTAGGAGCAAGGCTTGCCCGCGAAGGCCGCGCCTCGGTTCTGGAAGGGGTGTGGCACTAAAAGCTTCGCGAGCAAGCTTTGCTCCTACAGAGCGGTGGTTGGAAGTGAGATAGGCGGGATGAATGCAAATCCCATGTAGGCCTTCGCCTGCTCGCGATCGGGGACAACTCGGTTTCGGAGGGTGCGGCGGATGACGCCATCGCGAGCAGGCGAAGGCCTACAGTGGGACGGTGGTTGGCAGTGAGCGTGCGGCAGGAATGCAAAACCTGTGGGAGCTGCGGTTCGACGATTCGACTTGCCAGCGATGATGGCGGCACAGGCGCCATTGATGTGACTGGAAGGGCGCCATCGCTGGCAA
>NZ_AKJD01000220.1 GCF_000282515.1 Pseudomonas sp. GM80 | reverse complement strand
TGGCCTCCAGGCCGCCATCGCTGGCAAGCCAGCTCCCACAGAGTTTTGTGGTGGCCACGGACATCGAAAATAACTTCGATACCTGTGGGAGCTGGCTTGCCAGCGATGGGGCCGGTGCGGCAACTTTTGCATCGACTGACAGGACGCCTTCGCGAGTAGGCTCGCGCCCACAGAGTAAGAAGAGATCTGCCTACAACAACGAAATCGGATAACTGATAAAGATCCGGTTTTCATCAAACTCGTTGGTGCTGAAGTCCCGACGGATCGTCGCGTTGCGCCATTTCACGTTGAGGTTTTTCAGCGGCCCGCTCTGCACGGTGTAGGCCAGCTCTGACTCACGCCCCCATTCCTTGCCGTCGGTGATGGTCCCGGTGTGCACGTTATCGCCGCTGATGTAACGGTTCATCATGGTCAACCCGGGGACGCCGAGGGCGACGAAGTTGTAGTCGTGGCGCAACTGCCAGGAGCGTTCCTTGGCGTTGTCATAACTGGCGTTGTAACTGTCGTTGGCCAGGGTGCCGCCGCTGGTGCCGTTGACCCGCATCCAGGCGTCGTCGCCGCTGAGTTTCTGCAGGCCGACGTAGAAGGTGTTGCCGCCGTATTTGGCCGAGAGCATGGCGAACGCAGTCTTGTTGTCGAGGTCGCCGGCCTGGGCGCTGCCGTCTTCTTTACCGGTGAAGAATCCGAGGTTGGCGCCCAGCGTCCAGTCGCCCAGCGGCTGGCTATGGCTGAGGTTGAAATACTGCTGCTGATAGATGTCGCTGAGTTCGGCGTACCACACGCCGACCAGGGTGCGCTTATCGTTGAAGGTGTATTCACCGCCACCGAAGTTGAAGCGATCCGAGGTGAATGCACCGCGGCCGTTCATCGACATGTCTTCCATGCTCGCGTCGTTGCGTGGGCTGTTGCCGCGGAACTGGCCGCCGTAAACGGACAGGCCGTTGATTTCGGTGGAGGTGATCTGGCCGCCGCGAAAGGTCTGCGGCAGGGAACGGCCATCGTCGGATCGCAGGATCGGCAGCACCGGCATCCACTCGCCGACCTTCAATTCTGTCTTCGATACCTTGGCCTTCAACGCCACGCCCATGCGCCCGAAATTGTCGGCCGGGCGCCCGTCATCGTGAATCGGCAGCAGCTGTGTGCCGCCCGAGCCTTTGCCGCCATCAAGCTTTTGCGAATACATGCCCAGCACATCGAGACCGAAGCCGACGGTGCCTTGGGTGAAGCCGGATTTTGCGTCGAGGATGAAGTTCTGCGTCCACTCTTCAGCCTTGCCTTGCGGGTTGGCCGGGTTGACGAAGTTGCGATTGAAATAGGCGTTGCGCAGGTTCAGCGTGGCTTTGCTGTCTTCAAGAAAACCTTCAGCCTCGGCGCTCATTGGCAGGGCGAGGGCGAGGCTGCTGCAGCCGATCAGGCCTAGGGTGGAACGCGGGCGAAGTGTGGAAAAGCGCGAAGGGCGGACGGAATTGCAGACGAGTGTGCTCACTGTGACGCTCCCTGTTACGTTTGTTGTTTTTATTATTCGTCATACGTCGTCGTACAACGCTGGTGCGGATATTTCCTACGTTTCCCGGGAATGTCAACCCTCGGTTGTACGATAACCCTGTAGGAGCTGCGGC
>NZ_AKJD01000219.1 GCF_000282515.1 Pseudomonas sp. GM80 | reverse complement strand
GCAGGCTCACTCCTACAGTTTTGCGGTGAACCGGTGTTCAGTGTTGACCGCGAATCCCTGTGGGAGCTGGCTCGCCAGCGATGGCGGCGGCACATTCAAAGTTGATGTTGAATGATCTACCGCAATCGCTGGCAAGCCAGCTCCCACAGGTTTGCGTGTCGGGGATGGGATCAGCGTTGTTTGAGGCGGTCGATGACGACGGCCAGCAGCAGGATCGAACCGCGGATAACGTATTGGTAGAAGGTATCGATGTTCTTCAGATTCATCGCATTCTCGATGATCGCCAGAATCAACACCCCGGCGATCACATGCCGAATCATGCCGATCCCGCCGCTCAGCGACACCCCGCCCAACACGCAAGCCGAAATCACCGTCAGCTCAAAACCCTGGCCAATCATTGGCTGCCCGGAAGTCATCCGCGACGCCAGAATCACCCCCGCCAGCGCACCAATCACACCGTGCACCGCAAAGATAATGATCTTGGTGCGATCAACGTTCACGCCCGCCAGCAGCGCCGCTTCCTGGTTGCCACCGATGGCCATGGTGTTGCGCCCGTAGGTGGTGTAATTCAGCAGCCAGCCGAAAAACAGAAAGCAAATGATGGTGATGAGAATCGGCACCGGCACGCCAAACAGCTGGCCGTTACCGAAAACGAAGAACGATTCCTGCGACACGCCCACCGCTTTGCCGTTGGCAAAAATGTACGCCAGACCGCGAACAATCTGCATGGTCGCCAACGTCGTGATCAACGCATTGACGCGCAACTTGGCGATCACAATCCCGTTGATCAGCCCGACAATCAGGCCCATCACCAACGCCGCACTGACACCGAGAAACACGCTGTTGGTGTCACGCATCACCACCGCCGCAACCACGCCAGCGCAGGCAATCACCGAGCCCACCGACAAGTCGAAATGCCCCGACGCCAGGCAATACAACATCGTGCACGCCGCGATCCCGGTGGTGGAAATTGCCAGGCCCAGACCACGCATGTTCAACGGCGAAAGGAAGTTGTCGATCAGCAGCGTACAGGCAACAAAAATGCCCACCGCCGCCAGCAGCATGACCCAGTCATCAAGGAAGCGGCGCATGTCCAGCGGTTTGCGCTCTTTGGGCAGGGTTTCGTTTTGGGTTGTCATCATAGTCACCTCTCAGTTCGCCACGCCGTCAGCGCGGTGGCGCGGCAAAGCCAGTTGCAGCAGGTTGGATTCATTGGCCTGGTCGCGGCTGATTTCGCCGCGCAGGGCGCCTTCGCAGAGCACCAGAATGCGGTCGGAAATGCCCATCACTTCCATCAGGTCGCTGGACACCACGATCACCGAAATACCCTCGGCGGCGAGGTTATGGATGATCTGGTAGATCTCCGCTTTGGCGCCGATGTCGATGCCGCGCGTTGGTTCGTCGAGCAGCAAGACCTTCATCGGCATCGACAGCCAGCGACCAAGAATGGCCTTCTGCTGATTGCCGCCGGAAAGAAACTTGATCTGCTGGCCGGCATGCGGGGTTTTCACTTTCAGCGCTTTGATCTGTTTGTCGGCGTTGCCCTTTTCCCACAAACCGCGAATCAGGCAGCCGAGCCCCGAATGTGCGCCACGGGCACTGATGTTGATGTTCTCGGCAACGCTGGCCAGCGGGATGATGCCTTCCTTCTTGCGATCCTCCGGGCACAGCAGAATCCCGGCGGCAATCGCGTCGCGCGGTGAGCGCAATTTCAGTTCATGGCCACGCAATTCGAGGCGTCCAGCGGTGTTGCGTTCCAGTCCGCTGAGCAGGCGAAACAGCTCGGTGCGCCCTGCCCCGACCAATCCAAACAAGCCAAGAATTTCACCCTTGTGCGCTTCGAAACTGATCGGCTCACGCAGACCCGGGCCGAGCAAGCCATCGACCTTCAGCGCGACGGCGCCGCGTGGACGATGGCGATAATCGTAGATGTCCTGAATGTCGCGACCGACCATGCAGGTCACCAGTTGATCGTGGGTCAACTGGCTCATGTCCTCGAAGGTGCGCACGTAGCGACCGTCCTTGAACACCGTCACCGCGTCGCAGATACGGAACACTTCTTCCATGCGATGGGAGACGTAGAGCACCACTTTGCCCTCGTCACGCAGACGACCAATGATCGCCATCAAGCGGTCGATCTCACGGGCCGAGAGGCTGCTAGTCGGTTCGTCGAAGGCGATCACATGCGCGCCGCGCGACAGCGCTTTGGCGATTTCGACCAGTTGCCGCTGGCCGAGGGACAGCCGTCCGACCTTGGTCTGCGGATCGATTTCGTCAGCCAGACCTTTCAAGCAATTCAAGGCTTGCTGACGCAAGGCGCCGCGATTGATCAAACCGAAACTCGCTGGCAGATGGCCGAGAAACAGGTTTTCGGCGACGGTCATTTCCGGCACCAGATGCAGCTCCTGGTGAATCACCGCGACGCCGCTGCCGATGCTGTCGGCGGTCGACCTGAACGCCATGGTCTGCTCGCCGATCTGCAACTCGCCGCTGCTCGGGATGTAAGCGCCACCAAGGATTTTCAGCAGGGTCGATTTGCCGGCGCCGTTCTCGCCCATCAAGGCGTGAACCTGCCCCGGATGCGCGACGAAGCTGATGGCGTCCAGCGCCTTCACACCGGGAAAGGTTTTGCCGATCCCGTTGAAGCGCAGGCTGCCGCTGGAGCTGTGTTGTTGTGTCTGTACTTGCGCGTGCATAAAGCCACCTCTTCACACCGAAAAACGGCCCGGCTGCCCGGGCCGTCGCTGCATCAGTTCCACAAGCCGATTTTTTCCAGCTCTTGCTTGAAGTTTTCGCGGGTGATCAGGGTGACGTCGTCCATCGCGGTGTACTTCGGCGGTTCTTTGCCGGTGGTCACCCACTCGTACATCATCTCGGCGGTTTTGTAGCCTTCGATGTGCGGGCTTGGCAGCATCGAGCCGAAGAAGCCGCTGTTAGGCTTTTTCAATTCGCCAATGGCGTCGGTGCCGTTGATGCCGATGCCGATCACGTTGGTCGCGGCAAAACCTGCGGCTTCAGTGGCGCGCACGCCGCCGAGCACGGTGTTGTCGTTCATGCCGCCGATGATCAGGTTTTTCGCCGCGCTCGGCAGTTTCACCAGCGCCGAGTTGGTGGCGTCCATGCTGCCCGGTACGTCGAGGGTTTTCAGCGCGGCAAAGAGGATGTGATCCTTCGGCATGCCGGCGTCTTCAAGGGATTTCACCGAGCCGTCAGTGCGTTTCTTGCCGGTGTCGAGTTCGTTGTAGGTGTTGACCACCGCGTAGGTGTCTTTCCAGTCCCAGTTGCGTTTTTTCGCTTCGGCGACCATCGCGTTGCCTTGCTTCTGGCCGACCTCGAACGCGGCCATGCCGAGGTACGGTACGTCTTCCATGAACTTGCCGTTGGCGTCGACGAAACGGTCATCGACGGCAATCACTTTCAGGTCATTGAGTTTGGCTTTGGCCATGATCGCCGGCCCGAGCGACACGTCCGGCGGGCAGATCACGAAACCCTTGGCACCGTTGGCGGCGAGACTGTCGATGGCCGAGAGGGTTTTCTCGCCATCTGGCACAGCAATCTTGATCAGTTCGAAGCCCTTGTCCTTGGCGGCTTTCTCGGCGAAAGCCCACTCGGTCTGGAACCACGGCTCTTCAGCCTGCTTGACCAGAAAACCGATTTTCACGGTGTCGGCAGCGAGCAGCGAACTGCTCAGGCTGAACGCAGTGACCGCCAGGGCGGTAGTGCACAGGGTACGAATCCCGAAACGACGTTTCATAAGCTGACTCCTTGTTATTTTTTTTGAGCAATGTTTTGAAAAGCGTTAAAGCGTGTTCCTGCAAAGCCTGTTGAAAATAGTCATATCGTATGATGATTGGATTTCACCCGGATCTATCCGCGTGAAAGCTGCAGCGCTCAGTCGTGGTACATCACCGAGCGGCCACCATCGATGGTGATGCATGACGCGTTGATGAACGGTGCTTCATCACTGGCCAGAAACACCGCAGTCATCGCCACTTCCAGCGGCTGACCGATGCGTTTCGGCGGGTGCAGATCGAAGGCGCGCTGACGTTCGGCGTGCGGGTCGGCGAAACCGTTCCAGTAATCGACGTTCAGTTGCGTTTCAATGTAGCCCGGCGCAATCGCGTTGACGCGAATGCCTTTCGCCGCGTATTCGATGCCGAGCGCGCGGGTCAGGCCGAGCAAACCGTGTTTGGCCACCGGGTACGGGAAGCAGCCGGGAATGATGTGGCTGGAATGGGTCGAAGCGATATTGATGATGCTGCCGACACCCTGCTCGATCATCTGCGGCAGCACCGCTTTGCAGCCGAACCAGGCGCCATCGAGGTCGATCGCAAAGCAGCGATGCCAGTCTTCGTCAGTCATTTCCAGCGGATCACGGAACACGTTGACCCCGGCGCAGTTGACCAGCACGTCGATACGACCGTGCAGCTCAACGGCGCGTTTGGCCATGGCGTGCAAATCGTGCTGACGCGAGACATCCGCCTTCAGCGCCTGCACGTCAAAGCCCTGCTCGCGCCAGTGCGCGGCGACCTTTTCGACTTTTTCAGCCTGGATATCGCTGATCACCAATTTCGCTTGCTGCGAGGCGAAGGCAGCGACGATCGCCTCACCGATGCCCTGAGCGGCACCGGTCAGCAGCACGACCTTGTTTTTCAGACGCTCGCCCTTCGGCGGTGCGGGCACCGGCGGCAGGGAAAGAGGTTCAGCCATGGATCAGAACTCCTGTTTCGCAGGCACAAAAAAACCGGGCATCTGATGATGTCCGGTCTGGAAGGCGTTTTGAACGAAACAGGCAGGCGTCGCCGACGGCATCGAGCCGTTGCGAGACGCGGACTCCATATGGGAGTGCGATAGACATTCGCTGCATCACTTCACCTGTTTTGTTCTTTTTAAGTGTGAGTGCGTGTTACTGCTGCAGCCGACTATAAACCCGACTGCCAAATAATCTCAATATATAATTTTGCATCCCATATTTTGGGATTATCCAGCAAAGCGAGTGCAGAGTTTTCCGGGCACATCGACGCGCATCGACAGCACCACGCCATCCAGCGGATGGTTGTGCGGACTCTTGGCACTGGTGATGTACAGGGTTTTCAAATCTTCACCGCCAAACACGCAACTGGTTGGCCGACTCACCGGCAGATCGATCCGCCGGTCGATATAGCCGTCCGGCGTCAGGCGCAACAGGCAACTGCCGTCCCAACGGGCATTCCACACGTAGCCTTCGGCGTCCATCGCCGAGCCGTCCGGCCCGCCCTGCTGATCGGGGCCGTACCAGATGTAAGCGGTGTCGAGGTTGCCGTCGGTGTGAATGAAATAGCGGTACAGCGTGCTGTCGAGGCTGTCGCCGAACAGCAGCGTGGTGCCGTCGTTGCTCCACAGCAGCGTGTTGGGAATGCCCAGACCGCGCAGCAACGGCGTGACGCGTTTATCCGGATCGACGCGAAACAGCCCACCGGAACGGCGGATGATCGGCAGATCCTCGCCCTGCTCGCCGATGTTGTTTTGCATGGTGCCGAGCCACAACCGGCCCTGAGCATCGCACCGTGCTTCGTTGGGACGATTGCCCGGTTGCGGGTCGGCGACGCAGAACAGCGTCAGGCGCGGTTCGAGGCCGGGCGAATCGAGATCGAGGCGATAGACGCCGCTGCTCAGGGTCACCAGGGCGTCGCCGCTGTTGCACGGGATGAATGCGGAAATGTGCTCGGGCATCTGCCAGATCTGCACGTTCTGGCCGATCAGGCGCAAAGCCTGTTTGCCGGCAATGTCGACCCAGTACAGCGCCTGGGTCGGCGCGTCCCAGAACGGGCCTTCACCGAGTTGGGCGCGGTGTTGGGTCAGGGCGGTCCACGGCATATAACGGTCTCCATTGTTCTTGTTTTTTACTGTAGGAGTGAGCCTGCTCGCGATCGCGGTGGATCAGTCGAAGCTGCTTTGCCTGATACGACGCAATCGCGAGCAGGCTCACTCCTACAGGGGAATTAGTTGTTAGCCGGCTTTTTTGTCGGCCATGACTTTTGGGTAAAAGCGTTTTATCGCCAGGTCGGCGTTATCGATCAGGGTCATGCACGCCCACACGCCGCGCGCGGAATCGCGGGCGGCGATGGCATCGGCCATGTCTTTGTGGATCGGCAGTGTGCGGCGCAGTTCATCCGGGTCGGCGGCAGAGACTTCGAACGACACCGCCAGCAACGCGCCGAGGGCCGGGACCATTTGTTCAATGAACTGGTTATGGCTGGCCGCGAGAATACATTCGTGGAAAGCCTGATCGGCGCGGTTGTAGTCGATGCCGCTGTCCACCGCTCGTTCAAGGGCATTGAACGCCAGTTGCACGGCTTCGATCTGCTCCTGCGTTGCCCGCTCGCACGCCCAGCGCACCGCCATCGGTTCGATGGTGCGGCGCAAGTCGAGCAGGTCATCGACAAAGTTTTCCGGCAAACCGTTGCGCGACAACCAGCCGACGACTTGTGGATCGAACAGGTTCCAGCGCCGCACGGGCAATACGCGGGTGCCGACTTTCGGCCCGACTTCGAGCATGCCTTTGGCGACGAGGGTTTTGATCGCTTCGCGGATGACGGTGCGGCTGACCCCGAGTTGCTCGCCCAGATCGGCTTCGACCTTGATGGTCTGCCCCGGTTTGACCTGGCCAGCGGCGATCCAGCTGCCTAGCCAGTCAACGGTCGACGCATGAAAGCTGCTGGACATGAACACCTCAAAGCGGGACGCGATGGGTGATCAAGCTAATGATCATATGATTGGGTGTCAACGACAAAAAAAGATCGCATCCTTCGGCAGCTCCTACAGGTGTACGCCATGTAGGAGCTGCCGAAGGCTGCGATCTTTTAAGGTTCGAGGCCGATGCGAAAGAACTCGCCGCCGCTCCATACGCCCAACCAACGTTGGCCATCGATCTCACGACTGACCGCCAGTTCCACCAGTTGGTAGAACACATTGCGGTGGATCAACGCTTCGAGGTTGGTGCGTACATGCACGTAAGGCGCAGGCTCTTGCGTTGCCGGATCAATCTCGACGCGAATCGGATGCTCAGGCCCGGCCTCAGCCGTTTCATCCACGTTGGTGGTAAAACGCAACAACTGCGCCTCCCCCTCGCCTTCAACCTCGACAGCAATCGCCACAAACGGCGCATCGTCGACCTTGATCCCGACCTTCTCGACCGGGGTGATCAGGAAATAGTCATCGCCATCGCGGCGCATGATCGTCGAGAACAGCTTGACCATCGGCTTGCGCCCGATCGGCGTGCCCAGGTAATACCAGGTGCCGTCGCGGGCGATGCGCATGTCGATGTCGCCGCAAAAGTCCGGGTTCCACAAGTGCACCGGCGGCAGGCCTTTGGTTTTCGGGATCTGTCCCAACAGGTCATTGGCTTTTTGCGGGCCACTCATGGCGTTCTCCTTTGAATTATTGGTCGCCGACTCCCAGCAGGCTGCGCGCGTATTGCGCCAGCGGCGGGCCGATCAGGTCTTCGGGTTTGCTGTCATGGAACGTCAGTAAACCGCCACGACTCTTGATGCGTGCAGTATCAATCAAATACTGGGTGCTGGTCTCGATCAACATGATCTGAATCACGCCGCCGTCGATGCCCAGGCGATCCGCAGCTTCCTGATCGAGCCACTCATCGGAGTTGCCGATGCGGTCGTCAGCCTTGGCGAAACGGGTGTAGAGCAGATAGTGCGCGCCGGCGTCACGGGCTTCACCCATTGCCTGATCCAGGCCTTCTGGCGCGCGGGCACGACGCACCATCGGGAAATATTCGACGAAGCCCTTGAAGGCTTCCTCGGCGACCACGTTCGGCCGCGGGTAAGAACCGCCCGGCGGCGCAAACGAACCTTGCGCGATGTAGATGAACGAGTCCGGCTGAATGCGGAAGTTGTTCACGCGGCGGCTGTCACTGTGATCCAGCAGCCCCGCATCGCTCATCTGATAGCGAGTGCCCTCGGCCATATCGCTGACAGTCATACAGCCGCCAAGCGCCAAAACGGCCAGCAGCAAAACCAGGCTACGCATCCTATTCCTCCAGAGGCCGGTGACGGAAAACCGGCGAATGGCCGTTGGATGCAGCTTTTGCGCCAGCTCGGGATCTTGGTTGATTTATAGAACGCATTCGCGGGCAAGCCTTGCTCCTACAGGATCGCATAACTCTGTAGAAGCAAGGCTTGCCCGCGAATGGGGAGTATCAGCCGCCAATGATCTTCATGACGGTGGCGCCGCCGGAAAACGCCACTTCCTGCTTGTCCCCCAGCGCCTTGACCAGCAGACGCTGCAGCGCTGGCAGTGCCTGATGACGCGGCTTATCAAGCAGATCGCCGACGTAATGGCGGTTGCTCGACGACAGGCAGCCGTGCAGCCACCCGGTCGACGAGAGGCGCAAGCGCGAGCACGTCCGACAGAACGGCACGCTTTCATTGGCGATCACGCCGAAGTTGCCCAGGCCGGGAATCGCATAGCGCACGGCGGTGGCGTCGATCGGCGCGTCAGTCTGTGCGTACTCGTAGCGCTCGCCGATCAGGCTAAGCAATTGTTCAAGGCTGACGAACTGTTGCAGGAAAGCATTGGAGTCTTTGGCCAGGTGGCCCATGCGCATCAGCTCGATGAAGCGCAGCTCGAAGCCGCGCTCAAGGCAGTAATCGAGCAACGGCATCACCTGATCGAGGTTCTGCCCGCGCAACGGCACCATGTTGACCTTGATCTTCATCCCCGCCGCAGCGGCTTGATCCATGCCATCGAGCACAGTGGCCAGGTCGCCGCCACGGGCGATGCTGCGGAACGCACCCGCGTCGAGGGTATCGAGGGACACATTGATGCGGCGCAGACCGGCATCGACCAGCAGCGGAAGTTTCTTCGCGAGGAGTTGACCGTTGGTGGTCAGGCTGATGTCGTCCAGGCCCATCTTGCCGACGGCGGTCATGAACGATTCGAGTTTCGGGCTGACCAGCGGCTCGCCGCCAGTGATGCGCAAGCGCTCGATGCCGGCGGCCTCGATCAGATACTCAACGCCGCGTGCCATGGCCTCAGCCGACAGTTCATCCTGCGCAGCCACCAGCCGCTTGCCGTTGGGCACGCAGTAGGTACACGCGTAATTGCAGGCTGAAGTCAGGCTGATGCGCAAATTGCGAAAACGCCTGCCTTGACGGTCAACGATCATGATCACTCCGGCGATAGAATTTCGAGCCGCTAAAACTTGACTCACAAATCAAGTTTTAGCAAGCCCTATGCCTGAGTATATTCCTGCGGTACTGCGTCATGTAGCGAAATCATGGCGCAATAAGGCAGCTGAATGGCTCAGCTGCTCGGCGTTTCCGGATCGCGCTTGCGTTTGTTGCCCATGCGCACGCCGATGTCCATCAGGAACTGGAAGAAACCTTCCTGATCTTCCAGCACATTGCTCCAGAACGGCGAGTGATACAGCGCCACAGCGCCATGCACCAGCGCCCAGGATGCGCAGTAGTGGAAATACGGCGGCACGTCTTCGAGCTTGCCTTCGCTGATGCGGCCCTTGATGAGCAGGGTCAGACGTTCGAAGTTCGAGGCACGGATCTTGTGCAGCTCCTCGACCATCTCCGGCACTTGATTGCCCTTGACCACCTTCTCTTCGAGACGGTCGAACAGGCGATAGCGCTGTGGGTCACGCATGCGGAATTCGAAGTAGGCGCGGGACAGCGCTTCCTTGTCCTTGTCGACATCAGCCGAATGCAGCAGCTCGTTCAAATCGCGCTCGTAATCGAGCATCAGGCGCAGATAGATCTCAGCCTTGGATTTGAAATGCTTATAGATCGTGCCTTTGCCGATACCCACGGCATCAGCAATCATCTCGACGGTGACACTGTCTTCACCTTGGTCGAGGAACAGCTTGAGCGCGGTATCGAGAATTTCTTGCTCGCGGCGACGAAACTCACGGACCTTACGAGGTTCTTTGTGCATAAGAAAAGGTCTGAAGGGTCAAAATTCGAAGCCGCGTATTATGCCTAACTTGCGCAAAAATGCACGGATCATCCGACCATATCTGTGTTTCTTGTTCATTTTGAGAACGTTTTGGGCGCAATGAGAACTCAACTGAAGCAAACGTATTCCAAATTTGTTTAAAAACCCCGACCGGCTCACTGGACTGCACGCCAGACTGATCAATACTTCAACTGTCGGGCGACATCTCCCCCAAGTGTCGCGCCGATAAAGGTACCAACGGACCGCGTGCCTTTGTTTTACTCCTAATGGTCTTAACCCGGATTCACCCCCCAGAACCCGGGTTTTTTTTGCCCGCGTTTTGGCATTTATCCCAGCCATCTGGACATCACACCTGTAGGAGCTGCCGCAG
>NZ_AKJD01000218.1 GCF_000282515.1 Pseudomonas sp. GM80 | reverse complement strand
CCCGAACTGACCCAAACCCTGTAGGAGCTGCCGAAGGCTGCGATCTTTTGATCTTGTTTTTTTCAGGATCAAGATCAAAAGATCGCAGCCTTCGGCAGCTCCTACAGGGTTGTGTGGCGTATGGCGGGTTGGCGTGGGATCCTTTGCATTTTTCGAAACAAGGGCCGTTTTTATGTCGACGCTTTCCGGTGCTACTCCTTCCATTATCCGCATCGCCGCCGCCCTGTTGATCGGGTCGGACGGTCGCACCCTGCTGGTGCGAAAACGCGGCACCACTGCATTCATGCAACCGGGCGGCAAGATCGAAGCGCATGAGCTGCCGGTGCACGCCTTGGTTCGTGAGCTGGAAGAAGAGCTGGACCTGCGGATCGATCCGGCGCAGGCGATCTTCCTCGGCCAGTTTTCTGCGCCGGCCGCCAACGAGCCGGGATTTGTCGTACAGGCAGACCTCTTTCTTCTGACGATCAACGTCGTCGTTTCCCCGGCAGCGGAGATCGAAGAGGTGATCTGGATCGACCCGACCACCGACGGCGATGTCGTTTTGGCGCCATTGACACGGGATAAGATCCTGCCGTTTTATCGAGCCTCGCTGACCGCCATCGCTTGATCATCCATACAAAGGACGTTGCCATGATCCCGCTTCAAGACTTGCTGATATTCGCCGTCGCCGCGTTGCTGATGGTGCTGACGCCCGGGCCGAACATGATTTATCTGATCTCGCGTTCGATCTGCCAGGGGCGCAAGGCCGGGGTGACCTCGTTGCTGGGTGTGGTCGCGGGGTTCTTTGTGCATATGTTTGCCGCAGCAGCGGGTTTGACGGCGGTGTTCCTCGCCGTGCCGATGGCCTACGAAGTGTTGAAGTGGGCCGGGGCGCTGTATTTGTTGTGGCTGGCCTGGCAAGCGGTGAAACCCGGTGCGCGTTCGCCGTTCGAAGCGCAGCAATTGCCGCCGGATTCGTCACGCAAACTGATCACCATGGGCTTTCTCACCAGCGCGCTGAACCCGAAGATTGCGGTGTTTTATCTCTCGGTGTTTCCGCAATTCATCACACCTGAGCACGGTTCGGTGTTTACTCAAAGCATCATTCTGGGGCTGACGCAGATCAGCGTCAGTTTCACCGTCAATCTGTTGATCGCGTTGTTCGCGGCGGGGATTGCGTCGTGGTTCGTGCGCAACCCGACGTGGTTGGCGATGCAGCGCTATTTCATGGGGTTTGTCTTGGCCGGGCTCGCGGTACGGCTGATGATCGAGCAACGCAGGACAGCTTAAGTCATGTGGATCGAACGGCTGGACACCAGTCATGCCTTGGCTTATCGGGCGTTGATGCTTGAGGCCTATGATCGCCATCCGCAGGCGTTCACCTCCAGCGTGCGCGAGCGGGCGGTGATGCCGTTAAGCTGGTGGGAGGCGCGGCTGACCAGCAAGCTCGATGTGGTGTTGGGTGCATTCGAGGGCGGCACGCTGGCCGGGATTGTCGGGCTGGCGTTCGAGCCTCGGGAAAAGGCTCGGCACAAAGCCACATTGTTCGGGATGTATGTGTCGGCGGATTTTCGCCAGCGCGGTTTGGGGTTTGAACTGGTGCAGGCGGCACTGGCCGAAGCGCAGAACCATCCGGCGCTGAAGGTCGTTCAGTTGACCGTTACTGCCGGGAATGATGCTGCGTTCAAACTTTATGAGCGTTGCGGTTTTATCCAGTTCGGCCTTGAGCCATTGGCGGTGCGGGTTGGCGAAGATTACTTCGACAAGGTCCATATGTGGCGTGAACTCATTCGCCAGTGAACACCTCTTTGTAGCAAATGGATCTCTTGTGGCGAGGGGATTTATCCCCGTTGGGTTGCGAAGCAGCCCCAAAACCATTCACCACGGTTTACCTGAAAGACCGCATGCATAGATTTTGGGGCTGCAGCGCAACCCATCGGGGATAAATCCCCTCGCCACAGTGTTTCTCTCTGGTGTGATCAGCGAACTGCGCTAACCCCATCCAAGGTAGAAAACGAAGTGTCCTTCGCCGTCAGCAAAAAGTCGCGCATGTACGGCGCATCCAGCATGTCCGCACGGATCGCTGCATACAGCGTGGCAAACAGCCCTTTCTCACCCAGCCGCTTGGCCTTCACGTAGCCGCGCGAGCTGTATTCGTGCAGCGCCCAATGCGGCATGCCGCACACGCCACGGCCACTGGCGACCAGTTGCATCATCATTACCGTCAGCTCCGAGGTACGCACCTGCGCCGGTTCGATATCCGCCGGTTCGAGGAAGCGCGTGAAGATGTCCAGACGATCGCGTTCCACCGGATAGGTGATCAGCGTTTCCGTGAGCAAATCCTCCGGCACGATGTACGGCTTGCTCGCCAACGCGTGCTGATTGGCCACCGCTAGCATTGCCTCATAGGTAAACAGCGGCACATAGGTGATGCCGGCAATTTCCAGCGGGTCGGACGTCACCACCAGATCCAGATCACCGCGCGCCAGCGCCGGCAGTGGCGCAAAGGAGAAACCCGATGCGAGGTCGAGTTCAACTTCCGGCCAGGCATCGCGGAACTGGTCGATGGTCGGCATCAGCCACTGAAAGCAGCTGTGGCATTCGATCGCCATGTGCAAACGCCCGGCGGTGCCACCGGCCAGACGACTGATGTCACGCTCGGCGGCGCGCAGCAGCGGCAGAGTCGCATCGGCCAGTTGCAGCAGGCGCAGACCGGCGCTGGTGAAACGCACCGGTTTGGTCTTGCGCACGAACAGTTGCATGCCCATGCGCTCTTCCAGTTCCTTGAACTGGTGGGACAGCGCCGACTGCGTCAGGTGCAGGCGATCAGCCGCATCGACGAGGCTGTCGGCTTCGCGCAGGGCATGAAGGGTTTTCAAGTGGCGGATCTCAAGCACCGATGGCTCCATGAACAAAATTTGCTGATTCAGCGATGGTGGTGAGTTTGTCTCATGTTGGCGAGACTGTCGACCGCGACTGAGCGAGCGGCGCAATGACCGCTCGGCACTCTTCATCAAACTGTCACGCAACTGTGGCAGCGCGCTTGAACAAACTTCATCAGACTCGCGCTCTACTGGGGTTCTGCGTTTCGGTGTTTTTCATGCACAAGCTGTTTTTATCAGTCGCGGCCATGTTGGCCGCGCTTTTGTTCGGTGCGCCGTCGATGGCGGCCGCGCGTTGCGATGTCAACGTGCCGACCGAGCACGTCGATTTGCAACAGGTCAGCATTGCTTATCAAAGCATTGGTCGCGCGTCGGATCCGGCGTTGCTGCTGGTGATGGGCCTGGGCGGGCAGTTGATTCACTGGCCGGACGAGGTGGTGGTCGCGCTGTGTCAGCAGGGCTTTCGGGTGATCCGCTATGACAACCGCGATGTCGGATTGTCGACCTGGCGCCAGGCGCCGGAGGAGGCCAATCTGACCTTCGAAGTGCTGCGCTACAAACTCGGGCTGCCGGTGTCGGCGCCGTACAGCCTGACGGACATGGCCGATGATGCGCTGGGGCTGATGGACGCGCTGCATGTTGAGCAATTCCACGTCTTGGGCGCGAGCATGGGCGGGATGATCGCGCAGCACATGGCGGCCATGGCGCCTCAGCGGGTCGAGAGCCTGACGCTGATCATGACCACCTCAGGCGCTGAAGGTTTGCCAGCACCGAGTGCGGCGCTGGTGCAGTTGCTGTCGCGGCGCGGCGCTCCGAATCGTCAGGTGGCGCTGGAGCAACAGGCTGATTTGTTGGCGGCGCTGGGCAGCCCGGCGGTGACCGATGATCGGCAGGCTTTGTTGCAGCAGGCAGCGGCCTCGTATGACCGTGCGTTCAACCCCGAGGGTGTGAAGCGGCAGATCATGGCGATCCTCGCCGAACCGAGCCGCGTTGCATTGCTTAACCAGTTGCGCGTACCGACGCTGGTGGTGCACGGCACGGCGGACCCGTTGTTGCCGGTGATGCATGGTGTGCATCTGGCGGCGCATATTCGCGGCAGTCAATTGAAGCTGATTCCGGGGTTGGCGCATCGGTTTCAGGAGGCATTCAAGGAGCCGCTGCTGGCTGCAGTGTTGCCGTATTTGCAGCAGCACCGAGAAGACGCATCGCATTGGGCGCAGATTGAACCGGTGGTGGGCGGGAATTTGCTGTAACCATCAGATATGTGTCGCCCCTAGAGGCCCCATCGCTGGCAAGCCAGCTCCCACATTTGGAATACATTCCCCTGTAGGAGCTGCCGAAGGCTGCGATCTTTTGATCTTTTTAAGGGCAAGATCAAAAGATCGCAG
>NZ_AKJD01000217.1 GCF_000282515.1 Pseudomonas sp. GM80 | reverse complement strand
GGCTTGCCAGCGATGGCGGCGGCAGATTCAACATTGATGTTGATCGAAACACCGCTTTCGCAAACAGGCTCGCTCCCACAGGGGAACCGCATTGCAAGGAGGGAATTGTGCTGAAGGAAAATCAATTGGCCTTCCGTCATTTACACCGAAAGTCGCGTTGACAAGTTCCGGAAATCCTACCGATACTTCAGCGCAGTCATACGACAACCTACAACAAACCTAATAACAAACGTGTAAGGGATTGCCATGACGTCTACCTCTGTTCCCCGCGCCCCGTTCAACCGTCTGCTGCTGACCGGCGCGGCCGGTGGCCTGGGCAAAGTTCTGCGCGAACGCCTGCGCCCTTATGCCAATGTCCTGCGTCTTTCCGACATTGCCGCCCTCACCCCGGCCATCGATGACCGTGAAGAAATCGTCCTCTGCGACCTGGCCGACAAACACGCCGTGCATCAACTGGTCGAAGGCGTCGACGCGATTCTGCATTTCGGCGGCGTCTCTGTTGAGCGGCCGTTCGAAGAAATCCTCGGCGCCAACATCTGCGGCGTCTTCCACATCTATGAAGCGGCGCGTCGGCATGGCGTGAAGCGGGTGATCTTCGCCAGCTCCAATCACGTCATCGGTTTCTACAAACAGGACGAGCCGCTCGACGCCAGCTCCGCCCGGCGCCCTGACGGCTACTACGGCTTGTCGAAGTCCTACGGCGAAGACATGGCCAGTTTCTACTTCGATCGCTACGGCATCGAGACCGTCAGCATTCGCATCGGCTCCTCGTTCCCCGAGCCGCAAAACCGTCGAATGATGCACACCTGGCTGAGCTTCGACGACCTCACGCAATTGCTCGAACACTCGCTGTACACGCCCAACGTCGGCCACACCGTGGTCTATGGCATGTCCGACAACAAGGACGTGTGGTGGGATAACCGCTTCGCCAGCCACCTCGGTTTTGAAGCGAAGGACAGTTCCGAAGTGTTCCGCGAAAAGGTCGAGGCGCAGCCGCTGCCCGCCGCCGATGATCCGGCGCGGATCTATCAGGGCGGCGCGTTTGTCGCTGCGGGCCCGTTCGGCGACTGATCGCTGCGAAACGACACAAAGGAATGAGTATGCAAGCCGAACTGATCGTCGATGCCCGCAATGCCGTGGGCGAAAGCCCGGTGTGGGTGCCGCAGGAAAACGCGCTGTACTGGGTCGATATTGCCAACGGCGGGTTGCAACGCTGGAGCGCCGACAGCGGCCATGTCCACGCCTGGAAAACCCCGGAGATGCTCGCCTGCATCGCTCGCCACAGCCGTGGCGGCTGGGTCGCCGGCATGGAAAGTGGCTTCTTTCATCTACAGCCGCACAGCGACGGCAGCCTCGACAGTGAGCGACTCGCCAGCGTCGAGCACGGCCGCAAAGACATGCGCCTCAACGATGGTCGCTGCGATCGTCAGGGCCGTTTCTGGGCCGGCAGCATGGTGTTGAACATGGGTCTGAACGCGCCCGAAGGTCGGCTCTATCGCTACGGTGCCGGGCAGTCTGGCGTGATTGCAGCGCAACTCGACGGCTTCATTGTGCCCAACGGCCTCGGCTTTAGCCCGGACGGCAAAACCCTGTACCTGTCCGATTCGCATCCCGACGTGCAATTGATCTGGGCGTTCGATTACGACACCGATACCGGCACACCGTCGAACCGCCGCATCTTCGTCGACATGAACCACTTCCCCGGCCGGCCCGATGGCGCCGCCGTGGACGCTGAAGGTTTCTACTGGATCTGCGCCAACGACGCCGGCCTCATCCACCGTTTCGCGCCGGATGGCCGGCTCGACTTCTCGCTGGCCGTGCCAGTGAAAAAACCGACCATGTGTGCCTTCGGCGGCAGCCGGATGGACACCCTTTTCGTCACCTCGATTCGCCCCGGCGATGACCACGATCCGCAATCCCTGGCCGGCGGCGTATTCGCCCTCAACCCCGGGGTCAAAGGCCTTCACGAACCCGTGTTTGACGATTCCCTGTAACACCTGCACCGCTGCGCCTTGAACAGAAAAATAACAAGACTGGAGACTGACCCCCATGTACTTCAAACGCACCTTGCTCGCCGTCGCTTTACCGCTCGCCTTCTCCCTCGCCAACGCCGCCCAGGCGCTGGAAATCAAGTTCGCCGACATTCACCCCGCCGGTTATCCGACCGTGGTTGCTGAAGAAAGCATGGGCAAAGCCCTGACCAAGGAAACCAACGGCGACCTCACCTTCAAGTACTTCCCGGGCGGTGTGCTCGGCTCGGAAAAAGAAGTCATCGAACAGGCGCAGGTCGGCGCGATCCAGATGACCCGTGTCAGCCTCGGCATCGTCGGCCCGGTGGTGCCAGATGTGAACGTGTTCAACATGCCATTCATCTTCCGCGACCAGGCACACATGCGCGCGGTCATCGATGGCGAAGTCGGCGATGCGATTCTCGACCGCATCACCAATTCCGAATTCGGTCTGGTGGCCCTGGCCTGGATGGACGGCGGTACGCGCAACATCTACACCAAGAAACCGGTGCGCAAACTCGAAGACCTCAAGGGCATGAAAATCCGCGTGCAGGGCAACCCGATGTTCATCGAAACCATCAACGCCATGGGCGGTAACGGCATTGCGATGGACACCGGTGAAATCTTCAGCGCCTTGCAAACCGGCGTCATCGACGGCGCGGAAAACAACCCGCCAACCCTGCTTGAACACAACCACTTCCAGAACGCCAAGTTCTACAGCCTGACCGGGCACTTGATCCTGCCCGAGCCGATCGTGATGTCGAAAATCACCTGGGAAAAACTCACCCCCGACCAGCAGACCCTGGTGAAGAAAGCCGCCAAGGCTGCGCAACTTGAAGAGCGCGCGCTGTGGGATGCGAAATCCGCCAGCAGCGAAGAAAAACTCAAGGCTGCCGGCGTCGAATTCATCACCGTCGACAAGAAACCCTTCTACGAGGCCACCGCCTCGGTTCGCGAGAAATACGGCGCGCCTTACGCCGATCTGATCAAGCGTATCGAAGCGGTGCAGTAACCCTCCCAGCCCTCAATGAAAGGCCCGGCAGCGCTGGCGTCAACCGACGTTAGCGGCTGCCCGGTTACGGTGGAACCCGATGAAGAATTCGCTGCTGCGCCTCAACGATGTTCTCTACATGACCTGTATCTGGATCGCCGGCCTGTCCGTACTGGCCATCGCCCTGATCATTCCCTGGGGCGTGTTCGCCCGTTACGCCCTCGGCACCGGTTCGAGCTGGCCGGAGCCGACCGCGATCCTGCTGATGATGGTCTTCACCTTCCTCGGCGCCGCCGCCAGTTATCGCGCCGGTGCACACATGGCCGTGGCGATGGTCACCGACCGTTTGCCACCGAACCTGCGCCGAACCATGAGCATCGTTTCGCAGCTATTGATGGCGACGATCTGCCTGTTCATGACCATTTGGGGCGCCAAGCTGTGCGCCTCGACCTGGAACCAGTTCATGAGCGCCCTGCCAACCTTGCGCGTTGGCATCACCTACATGCCGATCCCGGTGGGTGGCGCGCTGACGCTGGTGTTCGTTCTGGAAAAACTGTTGTTTGGCGACCAGAGCAACCGTCGGGTTGTGCGGTTCGATCTGGTTGAAGAAAGCGAAGGGGCTGCCTGATGGACGCATTGATTCTGCTGGGCAGTTTTATCGCTTTGATCCTGATGGGCATGCCGGTCGCCTACGCCCTCGGGCTGTCGGCGCTGATTGGCGCGTGGTGGATCGACATTCCGTTTCAGGCCTTGATGATTCAGGTCGCGGGCGGGGTGAACAAATTCTCGCTGCTGGCGATTCCGTTCTTCGTGCTGGCCGGGGCGATCATGGCCGAGGGCGGCATGTCGCGGCGGCTGGTGGCGTTTGCCGGCGTGCTGGTGGGTTTCGTGCGTGGCGGCCTGTCGCTGGTCAACATCATGGCCTCGACGTTTTTCGGTGCGATCTCCGGCTCGTCGGTGGCCGACACCGCGTCGGTGGGTTCGGTGCTGATCCCGGAGATGGAGCGCAAAGGCTATCCGCGCGATTTCTCCACAGCAGTGACCGTCAGCGGTTCGGTGCAAGCCTTGCTGACACCGCCGAGCCACAACTCGGTGCTCTATTCGTTGGCAGCCGGCGGCACCGTGTCCATCGCCTCGCTGTTCATGGCCGGCGTGGTTCCGGGCCTGTTGATGAGCGCGTGCCTGATGGTGCTGTGCCTGATCTTCGCGCGCAAACGCGACTACCCGAAAGGCGAAGTGATTCCGCTGCGTGAAGCCCTGAAAATCTGCGGCGAAGCGCTGTGGGGGCTGATGGCGATGGTAATCATCCTCGGCGGGATTCTCTCGGGGATCTTTACCGCGACCGAGTCGGCAGCGATTGCCGTGCTCTGGGCGTTCTTCGTGACCATGTTCATCTACCGCGACTACAAGTGGAGCGAACTGCCGAAGCTGATGCACCGCACGGTGCGGACGATTTCGATCGTGATGATCCTGATCGGTTTCGCCGCGAGCTTCGGCTACATCATGACCCTGATGCAGATCCCGGCGAAAATCACCACGCTGTTCCTGACCCTGTCGGACAACCGCTACGTGATCCTGATGTGCATCAACGTCATGCTGCTGTTGCTCGGCACGGTGATGGACATGGCGCCGCTGATCCTGATCCTCACGCCGATCCTGATGCCGGTGATTCTCGGCATCGGTGTCGATCCGGTGCAGTTCGGCATGATCATGCTGGTCAACCTGGGGATCGGGCTGATAACGCCGCCGGTGGGCGCGGTGCTGTTTGTCGGTTCGGCGGTGGGCAAGGTCAGTATCGAGAGCACAGTGAAGGCGCTGCTGCCGTTTTACGCAGTGCTGTTTCTGGTGTTGATGCTGGTCACCTACATTCCCGCCATTTCCCTGTGGCTGCCGCACTTGGTGTTGTAACAACCTGAAAGATCGCAGCCTTCGGC
>NZ_AKJD01000216.1 GCF_000282515.1 Pseudomonas sp. GM80 | reverse complement strand
GGCTTATGTAGGAGCTGTCGAGTGAAACGAGGCTGCGATCCTCTGATCTTGCTTGTTAAAGAATCAAGGTCAAAAGATCGCAGCCTTCGGCAGCTCCTACAGGGGGAAAGGTGCTTTCCAGAGCCTTGTAGGACGATCAAACAAACGTTTCATCGGGTTAGTGGCAATTTGATTACTTTGTCAGTGCGTTCTTCTGTGCAATCAGTACAATCGGCGCATTTGCCCGGCCGAGAATGGACGCAGTACGGATCGGGTCGCCACGAGAATGCACATGCTCATCGGTAGTTATTCGTTCACCCTGGTTTTCATTTCGCTGTGCGTGGCGATCCTCGCGTCATACACCGCACTTGACCTGACCGGGCGCATTGCCACCGCCAAGGGACGTGCCGTGCATTTCTGGACGGCAGGCGGTGCGCTGGCCATGGGCGTGGGCGTCTGGTCGATGCACTTCATCGGCATGCTCGCCTTCAAACTGCCGATCGATCTGGGCTACGACATCACCATTACCGCGCTGTCGCTGCTGATCGCGGTGCTGTCCTGCGGGTTTGCCTTGTGGCTGGTCAGCCAGCCGAAATTGCCGATCCTGCAGCATGCATTCGGCGCCTTGATCATGGGCGCCGGCATCAGCGCGATGCATTACACCGGGATGGCCGCCATGCGCATGACACCCGGGATCGACTATGACCCGGCGCTGTTCGGCGCGTCCTTGTTGATCGCCGTCGGTGCTTCGGCCGCCGCCCTGTGGATCGCCTTTCGCCTGCGCCAGCATTCGCCCTATGTGCGCCTGATTCGCGCCGGGGCAGCGGTGATCATGGGCATTGCCATTGTCGGCATGCATTACACCGGCATGGCCGCCGCGCAGTTTCCCGATGGCAGCTTCTGCGGCGCCACCCTCAATGGTCTGAAAGGCAACGGCCTCGACAGCCTGGTGCTGATCACCACGCTGGCGGTGCTGTCGATCGCATTGCTCACATCGATCCTCGACGCACGCCTCGAAGCGCGCACCGCCGATCTGGCGCACTCGCTGACGGTGGCCAACCGCGAGCTCACGCAACTGGCGCTGCACGACACCCTGACCGGTCTGCCCAATCGCATGCTGCTCGATGACCGGATCAATCAGGCGATGAAAAAAGTCCATGAGCAGGGCGGCTGTTTTGCCTTGATGTTCATCGATCTGGACGGATTCAAACCGGTCAATGATGCTTTCGGCCACCACATGGGCGATCAGTTATTGCGCGAAGTGGGCGTGCGCCTGCGCGAAGATTTGCGCAGCCTGGACACCCTGGCGCGGATTGGCGGCGACGAGTTTGTGCTGTTGGTGCGCCTGACCGAACCCAATGATGCATTGGGTCTGGCGGCGCGTCAGGTGGGCCTGATTGCGCGGCCGTTCCGTGTTGCCGAACATGATTTGCAGATTTCCGCCAGCGTTGGCATTGCTCTGTACCCGGGCAATGGCCTGAACGCTCAGGAACTGTTGATGAATGCCGACGCGGCGATGTACCACGCCAAGGGGCTCGGCAAAAACGGTTACAGCTTCTTTGACGCGTCGATGAACAACAACGCGCGCAAGCAGTTGCAGCTGTTGCAGGACCTGCGCGCGGCACTGGAACACAGCCAGTTCAGCTTGTATTACCAACCCAAGTTCAACGCCGCCACGGGTAACCCGGTTGGTGCCGAAGCACTGTTGCGCTGGCAGCATCCGCTGCACGGCATGCTCATGCCGGACAAGTTCATCGAACTGGCGGAGAAGACCGGCCTGATCATCCCGATCGGCGAATGGGTGCTCAACGAGGCTTGCCGGCAGATGCGCGAGTGGTACGTGCTGGGTTACACCGATTGGCGTATTGCGGTGAATCTGTCGGCGTTGCAGTTCTGCCATGCCGGGCTGGTACAAAGCGTTGCCAAGGCACTGGCTACGCATCATTTGCCGGCCAATAGCCTGACGCTGGAAATCACTGAAACCACGGCCATGAGCGATGCTGACGCGAGCATGACTGTGTTGCAGGAGTTGTCGGACATGGGCGTTGACCTGTCAATCGACGACTTTGGTACCGGTTATTCGAGCCTGATGTACCTCAAGCGCCTGCCGGCCAATGAGCTGAAAATTGACCGTGGTTTTGTCCGCGATCTTGAGCACGACAGTGATGATGCGGCGATTGTGTCGGCGATTGTCGCGCTGGGTCAGGCACTGGGTTTGCGCATTGTCGCCGAAGGTGTTGAAACCGGCGTGCAACAGGATTTCCTCACTCAGCTTGGCTGTGATTCGTTGCAGGGTTATCTGCTCGGGCACCCGATGCCGGCGGAACGCTTCATGCAAGACATCGTGCGCGGCGAACAACTGATTCCTGCCTGAGACAACATCCTGTGGCGAGGGGATTTATCCCCGTTGGGTTGCGCAGCAGCCCCTTTTACTTGCACCCCGGTTCTTGCTGACACACCGCACTGGCTGATTTTGGGGCCGCTTCGCAGCCCAACGGGGATAAATCCCCTCGCCACAAGGGATGTGTGTTTTCAGGATGACTGTGTTCACTGTTAATTGTGTTCACAGGGGTGAAGGGTCTGCCCCCAACACAGCCCATGCAAAACCCGTCAAGGGCGGTTATTCTTTCCCCCGACTGTTATGGGTGCATTGGGGGGAAAGGCCAGCATGGATAAAGTCATTGTGATCACCGGTGGCGGGCGCGGGATCGGCGCCGCTACGGCGCTGTTGGCTGCCGAGCAAGGCTATCGGATCTGCATCAATTACCAGCAAGACGAACAGGCCGCGCAAAGCGTGCTGGAACAAGTCCGTGCTCTGGGCGCACAAGCCATTGCGGTCCGCGCCGACGTCAGTATCGAAGACGAAGTGGTCGCGCTGTTTCACCGGGTCGACACCGAATTGGGCCGCGTCACCGCACTGGTGAACAATGCTGGCACCGTCGGACACAAATCTCGGGTCGATGAAATGTCCGAATTCCGCATCCTCAAAATCATGAAAACCAACGTGCTGGCGCCAATCCTCTGTGCCAAGCACGCGATCCTGCGCATGTCGCCCAAACACGGCGGGCAGGGCGGCAGTATCGTCAACGTCTCCTCGGTAGCCTCGCGACTGGGCTCGCCGAATGAGTACGTCGATTACGCCGCCTCAAAAGGCGCGCTGGACTCGTTTACCATCGGTTTGTCCAAGGAAGTGGCGGGCGAGGGGATTCGCGTCAATGCAGTACGTCCGGGGTTCATCTATACCGATTTCCACGCACTGAGCGGCGATCCGGATCGGGTCAGCAAGCTGGAGTCAGCGATTCCGATGGCCCGTGGGGGGCGGCCGGATGAGGTGGCGGAGGCGATTGTCTGGTTGTTGTCGGATAAGGCTTCGTATGCGACCGGGACGTTTGTTGATCTCGGGGGCGGGCGTTAGTTTTTTAAATCTATGTGAATAGTTGCGGCCCCATCGCTGGCAAGCCAGCTCCCACAGGGATCTTCAGCGTACACAAAATGTGTGAGCGACCAAGAAACCTGTGGGAGCTGGCTTGCCAGCGATGAAGCCCGCGCATTCAACATCGAATATCAGAACGACCGCACGATCCGCCCCAACGTCTCCATGGCCTTTTCCGAATCCTCGGTCCACGGGCTGCCGTAATTAAGGCGAATACAATTCCTGAAACGCTGCGTCGGCGAAAAAATCGGTCCCGGTGCGATGCTGATGCCCTGCGCCAATGCCATCTGAAACAGCTTCAGCGAATCCATCTGTGGCGGTAATTCCAGCCACAAAAAGTAGCCGCCTGCCGGTTGGCTGACCCGTGTCTGTGCCGGGAAGTAGCGGGCAATCGCGGCGAGCATCGCGCTCTGTTGTTCTTCCAGTGCGTAACGCAATTTGCGCAGATGCCGGTCGTAGCCACCGTGTTGCAGATAGTCGGCAATCGCCGCTTGCGCCGGCATCGAGGCGCACAGCGAGGTCATCAGTTTCAGCCGTTCGATTTTCTGCGCGTAACGCCCGGCGGCCACCCAACCGATGCGGTAGCCGGGGGCGAGGCTCTTGGCGAACGAGCCGCAATGCATGACCAAACCTTCGGTGTCGAAGGCCTTGGCCGGTTTCGGTGCCTGCTGGCCGTAATAAAGCTCGGCGTAGACGTCGTCTTCGATCAGCGGCACCTGATGGCGGCGCAGCAGTTCGACCAGTTCCTGTTTCTTCGCCTCAGGCATGGTCGCGCCCATCGGGTTCTGGAAACTGGTCATGCACCAGCAGGCCTTGATCGGATGACGCTCCAGAGTCTGCGCGAGCACGCCAAGGTCGATGCCGTCGCGCGGGTGCACGGGGATTTCCACGGCTTTGAGTTTCAGCCGTTCCAGCACTTGCAGGCTGGCGTAAAACGCCGGGGCTTCGATGGCCACCAGATCGCCGGGCTCGGTCACCGCTTGCAGGCACAGATTCAGTGCTTCGAGGGCGCCGTTGGTGATCAGTAGTTCTTCCATCGGCAGCATCAGGCCGCCGACCATGTAGCGCAGGGCGATCTGTCGACGCAGTTGCGGGTTGCCCGGCGACATGTCGGTGACAACCATGCGCGGGTCCATCTCGCGGGCGGCGCTGGCCAGCGAACGCGACAGGCGTTGCAGCGGGAACAGCGTCGGGCTGGGGAACGCCGAGCCGAAGGGTACGGTGCTCGGGTCCTTGATCGATTCCAGTACCGAGAACACCAGTTCGCTGACATCGACTTCGGTGGAGTCATTGACGTGACTGCTGATGACGGGCTCGGAAAACGGGCTTGGCGCGTGGGTGTTGACGAAGTACCCGGAGCGCGGCCGGGCACGAATCAGGCCACGGCGTTCCAGCAGGTAATACGCCTGGAATACCGTGGACGGGCTGACGCCGTAGGTCTGGCTCGCGTAACGCACCGAAGGCACGCGCTGGCCGGGGCCGAGGACGCCGGAGCGGATCAGTTCAGCGATGTCGTCGGCGAATTTTTCGTAGCGTTTCATCGAGGAGCCTTGGTGCTGGTTGATGATGAGGTGTGTCAGGAGAACTGCCCCTCACCCTAACCCTCTCCCAGAGGGAGAGGGGACTGATTGGGGGATGCTTGTGAACTACACCGACCTGAAAGTGCTTTGCTGAATCCATAATCGACTCGGCCTGAACATGCTTTGCTGAATCCATAATCGACTCGGTCTGTCAGGTCGATGTATAGCGACAGACACCTCGGTCGGCCCCCTCTACCCCTGGGAGAGGGCTGGGGTGAGGGAGCGGATTCTAACGGCTCAACGATTCATCGGCGCAACAAACCTGCTCTTCGCCACGCTGTAAACCTCAGGCTCATCGCTGTCGGCAATCTTGAAGCTCAGGGTCTGCGAGCTGCTGGCCGGGCGTTCGGTGGTCATCGCCACCGACACCGGCACGTCAACGATCTCGCCCGGCGCCAGACTCAGTTCAGTCTTGCCTTGTAGCTGGAAGCCGTCGCCGTCCACCAGGCTCAAGTTGTAAGTCTGGCGTTGCTGGGTCTTGTTGATGACTTTGAGGCTATAGATGTTTTCGATCTGGCCCTGACCGTTCTCGCGGAATAGCCCACGATCCTTGGTCACGTCCAGCGACACCATCGGCCGCTCGACCAACGCCAGCGCCAGAGCGCCGATCATCGCCAGCAGCACCACGGTGTAGCCGATCAGTCGGGGCCGCAGCAGGTGCGTCTTGCCACCCTGCAATTCGCGCTCGGAGCTGTAGCGGATCAAGCCGCGCGGGTAGTTCATCTTGTCCATGATCGAGTCACAGGCGTCGATGCACGCGGCACAACCGATGCATTCCATCTGCAAGCCGTCACGGATGTCGATGCCGGTCGGGCAGACCTGCACACACAACTGGCAGTCGATGCAATCGCCGAGCCCGGCTTCAAGCGGTTTGACGTCGCGTTTGCGCGGGCCACGGTTTTCGCCACGGGCCACGTCGTAGGCAATCGCCAAGGTGTCCTTGTCGAACATCACGCTCTGGAAGCGCGCATACGGGCACATGTGCATGCACACCGCTTCACGCAGCCAACCGGCGTTGATGTAAGTGGCAGCGGTGAAAAACAGCACCCAGAACAGGCTGACACCGCCGATCTGCAAGGTCAGCAGCTCTTCGGCCAGTGGCCGGATCGGGGTGAAGTAGCCAACGAAGGTCAGGCCGGTCATCACGCTGATCGCCAGCCACAAGGTGTGCTTGGCCGCACGCCGCGCGAGTTTGTTCAGGCTCCACGGTGCGGCTTGCAGTTTGATGCGCTGGTTGCGCTCACCCTCGGTGATCTTTTCGCACCACATGAAGATCCACGTCCACGAACTCTGCGGGCAGGTGTAGCCGCACCAGACCCGGCCAGCGAACACGGTGATGGCGAACAGGCCGAACGCGGCAATGATCAGCAGCGCCGAGAGCAGGATGAAATCCTGTGGCCAGAAGGTCGCGCCGAAGATGTGGAATTTGCTTTCGGAAAGGTCCCAGAGCACTGCCTGCCGGCCACCCCAGTTCAGCCACACGGTGCCGAAGAACAGCAAAAACAGAAGCCCCGCGCCGCTCATGCGCAAGGTGCGGAACAGACCGGTGAAGCTGCGGGTGTGAATCTGGTTGTCGCTGGATTTGGCCGTCGCCTTCATTGGGCGTGCGGGCACACTTTTTATAGTGGGAGATGCTTCTACGGTTCGGACGGGGATTTGTTCGCTCATGGTTATTCGCTCATCAGCCTCCATCAGGCCAGAGCACTATGAGCGTCGATCTGTTTGCATAACAGACTCAGGTATTTCAATAAAAAGCGGATCAGATGGCTTTTTGCACAGCGCCTGCGTCAACTTGAAGCAGCCCGCAGACAAAGGCGCAAACGCCTATCGCAGACGTTTGCGCCGGGTGTTGATCCGGGTCAGTCAAATCACCGAATCACTCTCGTCGGCCTTCAGGTGCTTGCGACCGTCTCTGGCACCGGCAACGGTCAAGGCGTCGGCCTCGGCTTCGGTGATGTAAACGCGGCGGCCTTCTATTTCAACGAAAGACATGGCTTTGTCGCTATCTGTCCTGACTTCAAGGGTGTCGCAAATGCGAATTTCCTCACCATTTTCGACGGTGAAAAAACACACTTTTTGCTCGGGATTGGATTCATCGACTCGCAGAGGCATGGCGGCAGTCCTTTTTTCAGGGGTATCTGCAAGGTTAGGGCGCGCGCTTCGCTGATCGTTCTGCGCAACTGATTAATGGTCGCCGCTGTCCATCGTCTATGAGCCAATAACAAGGACTGCACGATGAACGCGTGGTGGCATGAAGTGTGGGCAACCCTGCAAGCGGAATTCGCCGACGTCGGCGATGCGTCGCAGCTGACGCGCATTACCGTGCGCCTGCTGATGGCGGCGATTCTCGGCGGGATTCTCGGGTTTGAGCGTGAGCACAGAGGCAAGGCCGCCGGGGTGCGCACGCACATGCTGGTGGCGCTGGGAGCGGCGCTGTTTGTGCTGGTGCCGCAAACGTCAGGGGCGGAGTCCGATGCGATGAGCCGGGTGCTGCAGGGGGTGATTGCCGGGATCGGTTTCCTCGGCGCCGGGACTATTTTGAAGAACCCGGAAGGCGACGAAGGTCACGTAAAGGGCCTGACCACAGCGGCTGGGCTGTGGATGACGGCGGCAATTGGCGTGGCGGCAGGGATGGGCAAAGAGGCGACGGCGTTGCTCAGTACCTTGTTGGCGTTGGGCATCTTCAGCGTGATGCCACGGATCGTGAAGTTTTTCGAGAAGGAAGAGCAGAAGACGGATGACCACTGATCGCTCCTGCGCCGGCTGATCATTCCCACGCTCTGCGTGGGGATGCCTCAATGGACGCTCTGCGTCCGCTTGGGGACGCGGAGCGTCCCGGGCTGCATTCCCACGCCGAGCGTGGGAACGATCAGGTACCTGAGGGGTGGCGGATTCAGAGGATCACGGGGGGCATGGTCGTTGGTGGTTCTTCCTTGGGGGGTGGCGTGGTGCCTGGTGGTTCCTGCTCGGGAATCGGTTGCGGTTCGGTTTCGGGCAGGGTGGGTTTGTCGATGTTCGGATCGGGTGTTTCGGCCGGGATCGGGATGTTCATCGGTGGACCTCCGTGTGGCACATGGCGTGAGAAGTGCTTAAGTGGATTGACCACCTCGTGGCGAATTCGATCCGCTTTTCTGTAACGGCAATTTCATCTGAACTTTTCCCGGGGCAGGTCGCTCGGAACCTAAGTGAGTTCATTCCGGACGGGCGCTCGATTGCGAACGCTGAACCGGCACAAGAGCGTCCTTTGGGCGTTAAGGAGAGATGCTCAATGACTGCTGAAACCCCCTCAGAACTGAGCTACAACCCGCACATCCCGCTGTCGCAGGCCTTGTTGTTGCCACGCATCGCCATCGAAAACACCCTGCCGACCCTCGATGGCGGCCAGTTTGCCGTCAAGTCGATCGCCGGGCGCGAAATTGTGGTCACCAGCAAGGTGTTCGCCGACGGCCACGACAAACTGGCCGTGCGCATTCGCTGGCGCGAGGAAGGCGAGGAGACCTGGCAAAGCGAGGTCATGTCCGATCAAGGCAATAACGGCTGGCAAGGCCAGTTCCGTCCTGAGCATCAGGGGCGTTTTCTGTACTGCATCGAAGCGTGGATCGATCACTTCGCCAGTTTCCAGTACGAGCTGGAGAAGAAACACACCGCCGCCGTACCGGTTTCGCTCGAGTTGCAAGAAGGCCGGGCGATGGTGCAACAGGCCGCCGAACGCAGCGAAGGCCAGCTCAGCGAACAGCTCGCCGCGCTGCACCATGAACTGTCGGGGTTGCTCGAAACCGAGCAGGTCGCGCTGTTTCTGCACTCGCGCAGTGCGCAATTGATGGCCGAGGCCGATCACCGCGCCTACTTGAGCGTCAGCCCTGAATTCCCGGTGGACGTCGAGCGTGAGCTGGCCGAGTTCGCCAGTTGGTACGAGCTGTTTCCGCGCTCGATCACCGATGACCCCAAACGTCACGGCACCTTTAATGACGTGCACTCGCGCTTGCCGATGATCCAGGACATGGGTTTCGACGTGTTGTACTTCACGCCGATCCACCCGATCGGCCGCGCGCATCGCAAGGGTCGCAACAACTCGCTGAGCGCTGGCCCGGATGATCCTGGCAGCCCGTATGCGATTGGCAGCGAGGAGGGTGGTCACGAGGCGATTCACTCGCAACTCGGTACTCGCGAAGACTTCCGTCGACTGGTGGCGGCGGCTGCCGATCATGGCCTGGAAATCGCTCTCGATTTCGCCATTCAATGTTCTCAGGATCACCCGTGGCTCAAGCAGCATCCGGGCTGGTTCAACTGGCGCCCGGACGGCACGATCAAATACGCGGAAAACCCGCCGAAGAAATATCAGGACATCGTCAACGTCGACTTTTACGCGCCGGATGCGATTCCGAGCCTGTGGGTCGAGCTGCGCGACATCGTCATCGGTTGGGTCGAGGAGGGTGTGAAGATCTTCCGCGTCGACAACCCGCACACCAAACCGTTGCCGTTCTGGCAATGGCTGATTGCCGATGTGCGGGCGTTGCACCCGGAAGTGATCTTCCTCGCCGAGGCGTTCACCACGCCGGCGATGATGGCGCGGTTGGGCAAGGTCGGGTACACGCAGAGTTACACCTATTTCACCTGGCGCAACACCAAGGCCGAACTGGCCACGTACCTCACCGAGCTGAATGAATCGCCGTGGCGCGAGTGCTACCGGCCGAATTTCTTCGTCAATACGCCTGACATCAATCCGGCATTCCTGCATGAGTCCGGGCGTCCGGGGTTCTTGATCCGCGCGGCGCTGGCGACCATGGGCTCGGGCCTGTGGGGCATGTATTCCGGGTATGAACTGTGTGAAGCGGCGCCGGTGCCGGGCAAGGAGGAATACCTCGACTCGGAGAAATACGAGATCCGCGTCCGCGACTTCACCGCACCGGGCAACATCATTGCCGAGATCGCCCAGCTCAACCGCATCCGCCGACAGAACCCGGCGTTGCACACGCATCTGGGCCTGAAGGTCTACAACGCCTGGAACGACAACATTCTGTACTTCGGCAAGCGCAGCGCCGATGGCAGCAATTTCATTCTGGTCGCGGTCAGCCTCGATCCGCATAACGTGCAGGAAGCGAATTTCGAACTGCCGCTGTGGGAAATGGGCTTGCCGGACGATGCGACGACCCATGGTGAAGATTTGATGAACGGACATCGCTGGGACTGGCATGGCAAATACCAGTTCATGCGCATAGACCCGGCTTACCAGCCGTTCGGCATCTGGCGAATCACCACCGATTGATGCACGCCTAACCCAATGTAGGAGCTGCCGAAGGCTGCGATCTGTTGATCTTGCTTGCAGAAAACAAAATCAAAAGATCGCAGCCTTGGGCAGCTCCTACACAGGAATTGAATAGAATTCAGCAGGAGTTTCACATGGCGAAGAAACCCAAGGCAGCCACCTTTATCAAAGACCCGCTCTGGTACAAGGATGCGGTGATCTATCAGGTTCACGTAAAATCGTTTTTCGACTCCAACAATGACGGGATCGGCGACTTTCCCGGCCTGATCGCCAAACTCGATTACATCGCCGAACTCGGCGTCAACACCATCTGGCTGTTGCCGTTCTATCCCTCGCCACGCCGTGACGACGGCTACGACATTGCCGAATACCGTGGCGTACACAGCGATTACGGGACCATGGCCGATGCCAAGCGCTTCATCGCCGAGGCGCATAAACGTGGTTTGCGGGTGATCACCGAGCTGGTCATCAACCACACCTCTGACCAGCACCCGTGGTTCCAGCGCGCGCGCAAAGCCAAGCCCGGCTCGGCGGCACGGGATTTTTACGTGTGGTCGGACGACGATCAGAAGTACGACGGCACGCGGATTATTTTTCTCGACACGGAAAAGTCCAACTGGACCTGGGACCCGGTCGCGGGCCAGTACTTCTGGCATCGTTTCTATTCGCACCAGCCGGACTTGAATTTCGATAACCCGCAAGTGATGAAAGCCGTGCTCTCGGTGATGCGTTACTGGCTGGACATGGGCATCGACGGCCTGCGCCTCGACGCCATTCCGTACCTGATCGAGCGCGACGGCACCAACAACGAAAACCTCCCCGAGACACATGACGTCCTCAAGCAGATTCGCGCCGAAATCGACGCCAATTACCCCGACCGCATGCTGCTCGCCGAGGCCAACCAATGGCCGGAAGACACCCAGCTGTATTTCGGTGACACCGACGCCAGCGGCTTGAATGGTGACGAATGCCACATGGCGTTCCACTTCCCGCTGATGCCGCGCATGTACATGGCGTTGGCCCAGGAGGATCGCTTCCCGATCACCGACATTTTGCGCCAGACCCCGGAAATTCCCGCCAATTGCCAGTGGGCGATTTTTCTGCGCAACCACGATGAATTGACCTTGGAAATGGTCACCGACAAAGAGCGTGACTACCTGTGGAATTACTACGCCGCTGACCGCCGCGCACGGATCAACCTCGGTATTCGTCGACGCCTGGCACCGCTGATGGAGCGCGACCGTCGTCGTGTCGAGTTGCTTAACAGCCTGCTGCTGTCGATGCCCGGCACGCCGACGTTGTATTACGGCGACGAGATCGGCATGGGCGACAACATCTATCTCGGCGACCGCGACGGCGTACGCACGCCGATGCAGTGGTCGATCGACCGCAATGGCGGCTTCTCCCGCGCCGATCCGGCAAGCCTGGTGCTGCCGCCGATCATGGACCCGCAATACGGTTACCTGTCGGTCAACGTCGAAACCCAGGCCGGTGATCCGCATTCGTTGCTCAACTGGACACGACGCATGCTCGCCGTGCGCAAGCAGTCCAAGGCGTTCGGTCGCGGCACGTTGAAAATGCTTTCACCAAGCAACCGCCGGATTCTCGCGTACACCCGCGAATTCACCGACGCCGACGGCAAACACGAAATCATCCTCTGCGTGGCTAACGTGTCGCGCAGCGCGCAAGCGGCGGAACTGGACCTGTCGGCGTACGTCGGCATGGTGCCGGTGGAGATGCTCGGCGGTAACGCGTTCCCGCCGATTGGTCAGTTGAATTTCCTCCTGACTTTGGCGCCGTACGGTTTCTACTGGTTTGCGCTTGCCACGGAAAATCAGATGCCGAGCTGGCACGTGGAACCTGCGCAGAGCCTGCCGGACTTCACCACGCTGGTGTTGAAAAAACGCATGGAAGAGCTGCTCGAAGCACCGTCCCGCGCGACGCTGGAGCAAAACATTTTGCCGAGCTGGCTGCAGAACCGACGCTGGTTCGCCGGCAAGGACGCGGCCATCGACAAGGTGAATCTGGCCTACGGTGTGCGCTTTGGCGACGCCCAACATCCGGTGCTGCTCAGCGAAATCGAGGTCACCAGCGCTGGCCAGACCAGCCGTTATCAGCTGCCGTTCGGTTTTATCTCCGAAGATCAGGTCGGCCCGGCGCTGCCGCAGCAACTGGCGTTGTCGCGCGTTCGTCGCGTGCGTCAGGTCGGTTTGATCACCGATGCGTTCAGCCTCGAAGCGTTTATTCGCGCCGTGCTGCAAGGCATGCAGAACAACACCGTGCTGGAGTCAACCGAGGGCGAGATCCGTTTCGCACCGACGGCGCAACTGGAAAAACTCGGCCTCGGTGCCGAGTCGGAAGTGCGCTATCTGTCGGCTGAGCAATCGAACAGTTCGGTGGTGATCGGCAACAGCCTGGTGCTCAAGCTGATCCGCAAAGTGGCTTCCGGCGTGCACCCGGAACTGGAGATGAGCGCGTACCTGACCGAGGCCGGTTTCGAGAATATTTCTCCATTGCTTGGCTCGGTGATTCGTCGCGATGCCCAGGGCGAAGACAACTTGCTGATGATCGCCCAAGGCTATCTGAGCAATCAGGGCGACGCCTGGGAATGGACGCAGAACAACCTTGAACGGGCACTGCGCGATGAACTTGCCGATGCCATGTCCGAGCAGGAGCAACATTACAACGCGCTGGGCGAATTGAAGGATTTCGCCAGCCTGCTCGGCCAACGCCTCGGCGAGATGCACAACGTGCTCGCGGCACCGACCGACAACGCCGATTTCGCCCCACAGGTGTCCACCGCCAAGGACATGCAAGCGACGGCCAAGGATATTGCTGCTCAAGTCGAACACGCGCTGAAGTTGCTCAAGCAGCATCAGGGCGAACTCAGTGCGGCGGATCAAAAGCTGGTGAAACGGCTGGTCGACGAGAAAAAAACCATCCTCGCCCATGTGCAGGATCTGGCGAAGAAAGCCACTGGCGGCTTGCGCATTCGCGTGCATGGCGATCTGCACCTGGGCCAGGTGCTGGTGATCAAAGGCGATGCCTACCTGATCGACTTTGAGGGCGAACCGGCGCGGCCATTGAGCGAGCGCCGTGGCAAACACAGTCCGTACAAAGATGTCAGTGGTGTGCTGCGCTCCTTCGATTACGCGGCGGCGATGACCATCAACGTCCACAACGTCGACCACAGTGCCGAGTCCGAAGACGCCCGCCGTCGCGTGGCCGAGCGTTACTTGCGTGAGGCCCGTGAAGCATTTGTTCAGGCATATCGCCGCGCGGCAGCTAGTCTTGATCATGCTTGGCAAGATCCTGAAGGGGCCGACGCTGCGCTGGCATTGTTCGGTCTGGAGAAGGCGGCCTATGAAGTGGCCTATGAAGCCGAAAATCGCCCCACGTGGCTGCCCGTGCCGTTGCACGGTTTGTATGGGTTATTGACGGGGCTTAAACCCTTTTCCGATCTTGGTGGAGAGTAGTCATGAGTTTCTCGAACAAGGAACAGGGTCAGGTCAAAGAAGCATTGCTGCCCTCGGCGAAAGATATCGATGCCTTGGTGCGTGCTGAACATCACGATCCTTTTTCAATTCTTGGCCCCCATGGCGATGGCGCTGGCGGGCAATTCATTCGCGCTTATCTGCCCGGTGCGTTGAGCGTTGTGGTGCTGGACAAGGACAGCGGCGAAGAACGCGGCCCGCTGGAGCAAACCGAAACGCCGGGGTTGTTTGTCGGCCATTTCGAGCAGGCGCGCCCGTACCAGTTGCGCACGCGCTGGGCCGGTGGCGAGCAGGTCGCGGAAGATCCGTACAGCTTCGGCCAGTTACTCGGTGAAATGGATTTGTATCTGTTCGCCGAGGGCAATCACCGCGACCTCAGCGCGTGCCTTGGCGCGCAGCTGAAAACTGTCGATGGCGTCGACGGCGTACGGTTTGCCGTGTGGGCGCCGAATGCCCGGCGTGTGTCGGTGGTGGGTGATTTCAACGTCTGGGACGGCCGTCGCCATCCGATGCGCTTGCGTCATCCGTCCGGGGTCTGGGAGTTGTTTATCCCGCGCCTGCAAGCGGGTGAGTTGTACAAATATGAAATTCTCGGCGCCCACGGGATCTTGCCGCTCAAGGCTGACCCGATGGCGCTGGCCACCAGTCTGCCGCCGGACACCGCGTCGAAAGTCGCCGAACCGCTGCAAATCGACTGGCAGGATCACGACTGGATGAACAGCCGCCGTGACCGCCACAAGCATTCGGCGCCGTTGTCGATCTATGAACTGCACGCCGGTTCGTGGCAATGCGAGCTGGATGATCTGGGCGAAGTGGCGCGCCAGTACACCTGGCCGGAATTGGCCGAGCGGCTGATCCCTTACGTCAAGGAACTGGGCTTCACCCACATTGAATTGATGCCGATCATGGAGCACCCGTTTGGCGGTTCCTGGGGTTATCAATTGCTCTCACAATTTGCCCCGAGTGCGCGCTACGGCTCGCCGGCGCAGTTCGCGGAATTCGTCGACGCCTGCCACCGGGCGGAAATTGGCGTGATCCTTGACTGGGTGCCGGCGCATTTCCCGACCGATGCTCACGGCATGGCGCAGTTCGACGGCACCGCGCTGTACGAATATGGCAATCCGCTGGAAGGTTTCCATCAGGATTGGGACACGCTGATCTACAACCTGGGGCGCACCGAAGTGCACGGCTATATGCTGGCCTCCGGGCTGCACTGGTTGAAGCATTTCCATGTCGATGGTTTGCGCGTCGATGCGGTGGCCTCAATGCTGTACCGCGACTATTCGCGCAAGGCCGGCGAGTGGGTGCCGAATCGTCACGGCGGGCGGGAAAATCTGGAAGCCATCGATTTTCTCCGGCACTTGAATGACGTGGTGGAGCTGGAAGCACCGGGCGCCCTGGTGATCGCCGAGGAATCCACGGCGTGGCCGGGCGTCAGTCAGAGCACCCAGCAGGGCGGCCTCGGTTTTGCCTACAAGTGGAACATGGGCTGGATGCACGATTCGCTGCATTACATTCAGCAGGATCCGGTGTACCGCGCGCATCACCACAATGAGCTGAGTTTCGGCCTGGTCTACGCCTGGTCTGAGCGCTTCATCTTGCCGATCTCCCACGATGAAGTGGTGCATGGCAAACACTCGCTGATCGACAAGATGCCCGGCGATCGCTGGCAGAAGTTCGCGAATCTGCGGGCTTATCTGAGTTTCATGTGGACGCACCCGGGCAAGAAGCTGTTGTTCATGGGCTGCGAGTTTGGCCAGTGGCGCGAGTGGAATCACGATCAGCAGCTGGATTGGTATCTGCTGCAGTATTCCGAGCACAAGGGCGTACAGAAACTGGTTGGCGACCTTAATCGGCTGTATCGCGAGGAGCCAGCGCTGCACGATCAGGATGACGCGCCTCAGGGGTTCCAGTGGTTGATTGGCGATGATGCGATCAACAGCGTTTACGCCTGGCTGCGCTGGAGCAAGGACGGCCAACCGGTGCTGGTTGTGGCCAACTTTACCCCGGTACCGCGTCAGGCCTATCGCGTGGGCGTGCCGTTCGCCGGGCGCTGGACAGAGCTGCTCAACAGCGATGCCGACACCTATGCCGGTTCCAATTACGGCAATGGCGGCGGGGCGTTTACCGAGGAAGTGCCGAGCCATGGCCAGTCGTTATCGCTGGAACTGAACCTGCCGCCGTTGGCGGTGTTGATCCTCAAGCCTGAGGGTTG
>NZ_AKJD01000215.1 GCF_000282515.1 Pseudomonas sp. GM80 | reverse complement strand
AGGCTGCGATCTTTTAATGTTGTTTTTCAGGATCAAAAGATCGCAGCCTGCGGCAGCTCCTACAGGGAAAACGGCTGTTCCGTCAAATTGTGGAAAACAAATTCCCCAAGCTGCCAAAGCGCGACATATAGACGCTGCAAATAGCTGTTTTTCCACAGTTTTGACTTGTCCCCGGTTACTGTGGAACTGGCTGTGAATAACGTGGGTGTATCTGGCTGAACGCCTTGTAATCCGTGGCTTACAAGAGTGTGGTTGTTTTTTGATCAGGTGTTTTTACGCGAGCTGAAGGCGTCGTTGTCAACCTTTTTTTGGACATCGCCTCAGAGGCAATTCAGTGGCAGCGACCCTGTGGATAAGTCTGTGATTAAACTCTGGAAAGACCTCGCTGAGGGCCGTAATTACTGGCCTCGCGCAATCACTGTGCTGACCGGCCAGTCGTGCAGAATGCCATGTGCCGCACATCTGCCGCTTCAGGGTCAAGCAAAAAACTTTCTATTTCCCCCGCAAAGCCTTGTGTGGCGCGGCTTTGCGCGTTTGCACTTGCCCCCGGAAACTGTGGAAGGGACTGTGGATAACATGCGTGCATATGGCTACAGGCCACGGCCTGTATAGCGTTGCGAAGGTTGATCATTTTTTGTTCGATCATGTAGGAGCTGCCGAAGGCTGCGATCTCTTGATCTTGAAAAACAACATCAAAAGATCGCAGCCTTCGGCAGCTCCTACATGGAGGCGGTGGTTGCCCGATATTCGCGGGCCGGGCATGCTGCTGGCTGATTTTCTATTCCAAGGGCTGCTCCGGTGGCCGAAGCAAGGAGAACACGATGTCCAACACCCTGTTTATCACCGGCGCAACGTCCGGATTTGGTGAAGCCTGCGCCCGTCGTTTCGCCGAGGCTGGCTGGAAACTGGTGCTGACCGGCCGTCGTGAGGAACGCCTTAATGCGCTGTGCGCCGAATTGTCGAAGCAGACCGAAGTGCATGGCCTGGTGCTCGACGTGCGTGATCGCAAGGCGATGGAAGAGGCGATTGCCAACCTGCCGCCGTCCTTCGCCAAGCTGCGTGGCCTGATCAACAACGCCGGTCTGGCGCTGGGCGTTGATCCTGCACCGAAGTGCGATCTGGACGATTGGGACACCATGGTCGACACCAACGTCAAAGGTCTGATGTACGCCACGCGTTTGCTGCTGCCGCGTTTGATCGCCCATGGCCGTGGCGCCGGCATCGTCAACCTCGGCTCCATCGCCGGCAACTACCCGTATCCGGGCAGTCACATCTATGGCGCGACCAAGGCGTTCGTTAAACAGTTCTCGCTGAACCTGCGCTGCGACTTGCAGGGCACTGGCGTACGGGTCAGCAACATCGAGCCAGGTTTGTGCGAGAGCGAGTTTTCGCTGGTGCGTTTTGCCGGCGATCAGGAGCGATACAACGCGACTTACGCCGGTGCCGAGCCGATCCAGCCGCAAGACATTGCCGAGACGATTTTCTGGGTGATGAATGCGCCGGCGCACATCAACATCAACAGCCTGGAGTTGATGCCGGTAAGCCAGACCTGGGCTGGCTTTGCCATTGAGCGTAACAAGGCCTGATACCGCGTTACGGCCAATCGCTGGCAAGCCAGCTCCCACAGGTTTATTGGCGTACACAAATCTTGTGAACGGCTCGATATTTGTGGGAGCTGGCTTGCCAGCGATGAGGCCAGAACAGGCAAAAAATGCCGATAAGGTAAACTCCCCTCGCAACAACCCAACCGCACCCCGCGGTTTTCAAGGTTTTTCGAGGAGTTAAAGTGAGTAACCGAGGTGAGCAGGCACTGCTCAAACAATCGACCATTCTGATGTTCGCCGTGGCGATTGCCGGGATCGTCACCGGTTTTGTTTCAGGTTCGCAATCCATCCTGTTCGATGGTTTTTTCTCGCTGATCGCAACGTTCATCAAAGTCCTGATGCTGATCACCGCCAAGTTGATCGCCAAAAAAAGTAACCACCGTTTCCAGTTTGGTTTCTGGCATCTGGAGCCCATGGTGTTGGTGATCGAAGGCAGTTTCCTGCTGCTGATCGCGATCTACGCGTTTCTCAACGGTGTGTTTGGCATCATCAACGGTGGTCGGGAGATCGAACTGGGGCTGGTGATCATCTATGCCGCGGTGTTTACCGTTGTCGAGTTCGCCTACTTCTTCTACGTGCGCCGGCGTAACCGCAAACTCAAATCCAGTCTGATCCAGTTCGACAACATCAGTTGGCTGGTGGACGCGATGTTGTCCGTGGGCCTGTTGATCAGTTTCCTTGCGGCGCTGCTGCTCAAGTCCCAGGGCTATGGCCAGTGGGCGGTGTATGTCGACCCGCTGATTCTGATCGTGCTGGCCATGACCATGCTGCCACCGGCGTTCAAGATCCTTGGCCCGGCGTTGCGCGATGTACTGGGGATTGCCCCGGACACGCTGGATGATCAAGTGCGTCAGGTGATGGAAGAGACGAAGGTCGAGCATGGTTTCGACGACTACGTGTCATACGTGCAGAAGCACGGGCGGGCGCGGTTTATCGAGATCCATGTGGTGTTGCCGGCGGACTATGCGCTGAGCAATGTCGGGCAGCTGGATGCGTTGCGCGAGGCGATTTCGGCGAGGCTGGGCAAACCGGATGCGGCGCGCTGGCTGACCATCAGCTTCACCGGGGACAAGAAGTGGATTGCCTGATGTAACCCGGATCTCTGTTGAGAACACTGTTGTGGAGAAGGGGATTTATTGTGGCGAGGGGATTTATCCCCGTTGGGGCGCGAAGCGGCCCTAAAAAGAGCGGGGCCGCTGCGCAGCCCAACGGGGATAAATCCCCTCGCCACAGTAGATCTCCTCAGCACACTGGATCTCATGTGCCATGAGATCAGCGTAAATATTCAGCCAGACCGTGATAGCAAGTCGCAAGGTGATACGGCGTGGTCGAAGGCATGTCCTTGCGACTAACCTCACCCAACTCATCCCGGCACTCATACCAGCCACCCGCATGCAGAAACCGTTGCTGCAACGCCTGCAGTTGGCGCAGCACAACCGCTTCACTGCCCTGACGCAAGGTCAGCGCACGCAAATATTCCGCCTGAGCCCAGATCCGTTGGGTCGAATCTCGTGGACGTCCGTTTGATTCCAGATCGAGCATCGCCCGCACCGCGCCGGATGGCTGCACCACGCCGTATTGCTCGGTGAACGCAAACGCCCGATCCAGCGCTGCATGCAGTTTCGAACCACGCAACAACGCTGACGATTCGAGCAGGAAATACCATTCGAATTGATGGCCGGGTTCGTACCAGTTATCCACAGCCCCGAGCGGCTTCTCCATCAACACACCATGTTGCGGATCGACGAAGCGCTTGTGCATGGCTGTGCATAACTCCAGCAACACGGTCTGGGTCTGGGCATCTTCGCGAGCGGCTAGCGTGGCGAGGAAGGCTTCGGCCAAGTGCATCAAAGGATTCTGCAAAGGGCCGGTTTCCAGGGTGATCCAGTCACGATCAAGGCAGGCCTCGTACAAACCATCACCCGTGGCAAAGCGTCGCCCAATGATTTCCAGCGCCGCATTCAAGGTCGACTCGACCAGCGGATCGCCGGACTTTGCCCAGTAATGCGCGCAGGCGAACAGGATGAAGGCGTGGGTGTAGAGATCCTTGCGCTGATCTAGCGGCTTGCCCTGCGCGTCGATGCTGTAGAACCAGCCCCCGTGCTCGGCATCATGGAAATGCCGTTGCAGCGAACGAAACAGCGCCGCGGCGCGTACGTCAGCGTTATCCACAACCCCGATCAGACTGGAAAACAGATACAACTGGCGCGCGCAGGCCATCGCTCGATAGCGTTGCGCTGGCAGCGGTTGATGCGCGGCGTCCAGCGCCTCAAAGGGCAACGCCATGTCGGCGTTCCAGCCCGGACCTTGCCAGAGGGGCACGATCACGTTGACGAAGTGCTGTTGCACAGCGCCGAACAGGGCGGTCAATTCAGGCAGGGAGGTGGAGCGGGAAGCGTGGGGCATGGGCGGACGTCGTCACGGGCTGGGGCGATTGCGCGACATGGTAGCAGAGCAGCAGGCTTTAGAGTCTTGGCGTCTGATCGGCCGTCATCGCTGGCAAGCCAGCTCCCACAGGGATTTTCGGTGTTCACATGATTGGCGTACACCGAATAACCTGTGGGAGCTGGCTTGCCAGCGATGTGGCCGGAGCAGGCGCTAAAAAATCAGCCGGCCAGCAGCCAGGCGCCGGTGATTGCCGAAGCCGCACCTGCAAGACGCACCAACGGTGCAGCAGCCTGAGGCAGGAAACGCACCACGGCATAACCAGCGGCATGCAGTGCAGCTGTCGCGGCGACGAAACCGGCCGCATACGCCCAAGGGCTGCTCATGTCCGGCAACTCCAGGCCATGCGCCACACCGTGGAACAAGGCAAACACCGCCGTTGCCACCACCGCCATGGACAACGGCGGCCGCACCGCCAATGCCACAGCCAGACCCAGCGCCAACACCGACGCGGCAATCCCGCTTTCCAGCGCCGGCAATTGCAGCCCTTCAAAACCGAGCATGCCGCCCATCAGCATGGTGCCGACAAACGTGCACGGCAGCGCCCAACGCGCCGCGCCTTGCTGCTGCGCTGCCCAAAGTCCGACCGCAACCATCGCCAGCAAATGGTCGAGACCACCGATCGGGTGACTGATACCCGCGATCAAGCCACTGTCGCCATGCCCCGGGTGGGCAAAGGCCAAGGCCGGAGTCAGCAGCAGCGCAACCGCGCCAAGAATACGTTTGAGTGTCATGGATAAGCTTCCTTGTTGAGCAGTGAATCAGGCTGCGGTCAGCAGGCCCTGGCGTTCGATGAAGGCGATGATGGCTTCAAGGCCCTGACCGGTTTTCTGGTTGCTGAAGACGAACGGCTTGCCGTTGCGCATGCGTTGGGTGTCGCTGTCCATCATTTCCAGCGAGGCGCCCACCAGCGGCGCCAAGTCGATCTTGTTGATCACCAGCAGGTCGGACTTGCAGATCCCCGGCCCGCCCTTGCGCGGCAGCTTGTCGCCGGCCGAGACGTCGATCACGTAGATGGTCAGGTCGGACAATTCCGGGCTGAAGGTCGCCGACAGGTTGTCGCCGCCGGACTCCACCAGAATCAGATCCAGCCCCGGAAAGCGCCGATTGAGTTGATCGACCGCTTCAAGGTTGATCGAGGCGTCTTCACGAATCGCCGTGTGCGGGCAGCCGCCGGTTTCCACGCCGATGATCCGCTCGGGGGCGAGAGCTTCATTGCGCACGAGGAAATCGGCGTCTTCGCGGGTATAGATATCGTTGGTCACCACGGCGAGGTTGTAGCGTTCGCGCAGGGCCAGACACAGGGCCAGGGTCAATGCGGTTTTGCCGGAACCGACCGGGCCGCCGATGCCGACGCGCAGAGGTTGTGTGTTCATGAATGTTTCTCCTAGGAGCGAAAGAGGCGGCTGTACTGGCGCTCGTGGGCCATGCACGCCAAAGACAGGCCAAACGCGGCGCTGCCGATGTGTTCGGGATTGATTCGGCTTGCGTCCTGCTGCGCCTGTTGCAGCAGCGGCAGCAATTCGCTGGTCAGGCGCTGAGCTGCTTGCTGGCCCAGCGGCAGGGTTTTCATCAACACGGCGAGCTGGTTTTCCAGCCAGCTCCATAGCCACGCGGCAAGGGCGTCCTGCGGGCTGATGCCCCACGCGCGTGCGGCGAGCGCCCAGCACAAGGCCAGATGCGGTTCGGTGCATTGATCGAGAAAGTCACGAGCGCAGGCGTCGAGTTCCGGCAAACCGTTGAGCAGTTGCTGCAACGAATAGCCCATCTGCCGACTTTCCAGATGCAACTCGCGAGTCTCGCGGCTGGCGCGGTGGCTCTCACAGAGGATCAGCAACTCGCTCCAGTTTTCATCCGCCGCCGCTTGGCAATGCGCAAGTAACAGCGGCGCTTCAAAGCGCGACAGATTCAGCAGCAACTGATCACTGATCCAGCGGCGGGCGTCGTCCGGGTTTTTCACCCGGCCGTTATCCACCGCCATTTCCAGGCCTTGCGAATAGCTGTAGCCGCCAATCGGCAGCTGCGGACTGGCCAGGCGCAGCAGCGCCCAGGCCGGATTCACAGGCGTACGCCGAACTGATGGAGTTTCGGCGCGTAGTTGAAGTCTTCGTCGCCGTGTCGTGAATGGTGGTGGCCGCCGCCATAAGCACCGTGTTCCGGCTGGAACGGTGCTTCGATCGCCTCAACCTGTGCGCCGAGCTGTTCGAGCATGGCCTTGAGCACGTAATCATCGAGCAGGCGCAGCCAGCCATCGCCGACTTGCAGAGCGACATGCCGATTGCCCAAGTGATAAGCGGCGCGAGTCAATTCAAAAGCGTTGGCGCAAGTGACATGCAGCAGTTGCTCGGGGCGGGCACAGACGCGGACGATGCGGCCGTCTTCAGCCTGTAGGCATTCGCCGTCATACAGCGGCGGCTGGCCACGCTCCAAAAACAACCCGACGTCTTCACCTTCAGCACTGAAACAGCGCAGACGGCTTTTGCTCCGCGCTTCGAAGGTCAGGTGCAACTCGGCGGCCCAGACGGGTTGAGGGTCGATTCTGCGGTGAATCACCAGCATCGGGAAACTTCCAGCTATGGACAATGATTGGGTTAGAGCAAGGGGCTTGCCAATCGGACGAGATGTAGGAAATCCCTGTCGGAGCGTAGTGGATGTTTCAAGATGTTGCGGAGATTTGGAAGGTTTTGGTGCATGAAGGTTTTTACATGCACCAATTTGCAGCGGGCAAAAAAAGATCGCAGCCTTCGGCAGCTCCTATGTATGGACTCGCCCCATCATTCAACCGGCTTTTGAACACTGTTACCCGATTGCATCTATGTATAAGGCCTATT
>NZ_AKJD01000214.1 GCF_000282515.1 Pseudomonas sp. GM80 | reverse complement strand
CTGCGATCTGTTGATCTTGCTGTTAAAAACAAGATCAACAGATCGCAGCCTCGTTTCACTCGACAGCTCCTACAGGGTTTTTTTGGTGTTTAGGTGATCGGGGAGTAGCCTTCGATTTCGTCCGGCCAGGCGGTGAGGATTTCGAAGCCGGTTTCGGTGACCGCGACCATGTGTTCCCACTGCGCCGACAGCGAGCCATCCTTGGTCAGCACCGTCCAGCCGTCCGGCATGTTCTTCACGTGACGTTTACCGGCATTGAGCATCGGCTCGACAGTGAAAATCATCCCGGTCTTGAGCTTCATGCCCTGATTCGGGAAGCCGTAATGCAGAATCTGTGGCTCGTCGTGATAGACCTTGCCGATCCCGTGCCCGCAATACTCGCGCACGACGCTGAAGCCTTCCTTCTCCGCCAGCGTCTGGATCGCGTGGCCGATGTCGCCCAAGGTGGCGCCCGGTTTCACCACGCGAATCCCCGCGCACATGGCGTCATAAGTGGTCTTGATCAGATGCTGCGCTTCAGGCGTCGCCTCGCCGACCACGTACATGCGGCTAGTATCACCGAACCAGCCGTCCTTGATCACCGCAATATCGAGGTTGACGATGTCACCATCCTTCAGCGGTGTGCCCGACGGGATGCCGTGGCACACCACATCGTTGACCGACGCGCAGACGGTTTTCGGAAATCCGTGATAACCGACGTTGGCCGGCACGGCTTTCTGCACGTTGACGATGTAGTCATTACACAGTTGATCGAGCTGATCAGTGGTGACGCCCGCCTTCACATGCGGCACCAACATCGCCAGCACTTCAGCGGCGAGTTTGCCGGCAGCGCGCGATTGCGCGATGTCGGCCGGGGTGTTGATCTTGATCTGGTTTCTCATGCGCTGACGGCTTCCTGAGTCAGTTGTTGCAGATCCAGCCCGCCGTTCTGTTCGGCGCGGATCAGCAAGCGGCAAATGGCGCTGTGGTCGAGGTTGGGGTGCAGTTCGGCGAGCATGCCGATGCGCATCCAGTGTTCGGCCTGCGCGTTGATCGAGCGGCTGAGGGCGTTGCTGGAGATGCGCAGGTTCTCGTGCATGTCCTCTGAAATCTTTACGATGCCCATATATGAATCCGATACGATGTGTATATGGAACGTATATTAGCCAGCCTCTATTAAAAATTGCAAATACGACCCCTGTAGGAGCTGCCGAAGGCTGCGATCTTTTGATCTTGCTCTCCAAAAACAAAGTCAAAAGATCGCAGCCTTCGGCAGCTCCTACAGGGTAATGCGCAACAAATTTCAGGCAAAAAAAAGCTGCCAAAACTGGCAGCAAAAACTTTAAGAACACGCGATGTATTGGCCTCAGCATAGACGCCAGATAATGACAGTGTCATGACAGCCACAAATTCACCGAACCGCCCCTGCCCCCGTCATCAGGCTGTCATCAAGATCACGGCAGAATCCTCGCAAACCGTCCTGCGCCGCGCGACGGTTGTTTTGCAAGGATTCCCATGAAAGAACACGCCCCGCTGTTCGCTGCCATCGACCTCGGTTCGAATGCCTTTCGCCTGATGATCGGCCAGTCGGTGCGCAGTCGCAAAGGCTTCCTGATTCAGGAAGTGAAAACCCTGCGCGAACCGGTGCGTCTTGCCGAAGGTTTGGACGGCGGCGCGCTGGATGCGCTGGCGCTGGATCGCGGTTGGCAAGCGTTGGCGCGGTTCGGCAAAAAACTGCGCGGTTTCGAGGCCGGCCGGGTGCGTGCGGTGGCGACCAGTGCGGTGCGTGAAGCGGACAATGCGCAGCTGTTTCTGGCCAGTGCCGAACGGCATCTGGGCTTCCCGATCGACGTGATTTGCGGCCATGAAGAGGCGCGCCTGGTCTACGCCGGCGTGACTCACGCCTTGCCGAGCGCCGAAGACCTGCGCCTGGTGGTCGACATTGGCGGCGGTTCCACCGAGCTGATCCTCGGCCAGGGTTCACAACCGTTGCTGACCGAGAGTATCGCCATCGGCAGCGGCACCTTGAGCACGCGTTTCTTTCGCGGCGGCGATGTGTCCGCCGGCGCGCTGCAGGAAGCCGAGCGCTTCGCCATCCTGCAGTTTGAAAAAGTTGCCCGGCGCTACCGTGCTCAGGGCTGGCAGCAGACCATCGGTTCGTCCGGCACCGCGCGCATGCTGGCCAAAGTGCTCAAGGCCAACCGCCTCAACGATTTGGGTCAGGACGGCATCACCTACGGCGGACTGCTGCGCCTGTCGCTGCTGCTGCTGAAAGTGAACAACGTCCAGCAACTGCAACTCGCCGGCCTGCAACCGCACCGCCAAAGCATTCTCCCCGGTGGACTGGTGTTGATGCTGGCGGCGTTCAAAGTGTTTGGCATCGCGCAAATGCTGCCCTCCGAACCGGGCCTGCGTTTGGGCGTGTTGCACGGTTTGATGAGCCAACACTAATCCTCGCTGCGGCAGATTCGTCTCCCCTTCAGCGGCTCGATCGACTACCATGCCGCCGCCGGTTCCCGAAGGGGACTAAGAGGGAATCCGAGGTGCTCGCACAGCACTGACCGGAACTGCCCCCGCAACTGTAGGTGCCGAGCCTGCTCCACGACTGCCACTGGGTGAATCCCGGGAAGGCCGGAGCCAGGCGATGACGCATCAGTCAGGAGACCTGCCGGCACAGTGACTCACTAACCGGCGGGGTGTCCGGGAAGGACATCGTGCCGTGCGCATCTTCAATGGATGACCGGCCTTGCGCTGTTGCCCTGACCGCGTTCGATGGTGTGTTTCCAATCCGTACTCTCCCGCTCCGCGTACGGATTCCCCGGAGACTGCCTCATGCTGCTGCCCCGCGTTGCCACCTTCATCACTGGCCTGAGCCTTTGCACCCTGGCCCACGCGGCACCGACCGCTTACCCGCTGACGGTGGAAAACTGCGGCAGCACCCTCACCTTCCAACACGCCCCGACGCGCACGGTGACCATCGGCCAGGCCGGCACGGAAATGCTTTACGCCCTGGGCCTGGCCGACAAAGTCGTCGGGACTTCGCTGTGGTTCAACAACGTGCTGGCCAAGTACAAGGCGCAGAACGATCAGATCGAGCGCCTGGCCGATAACGAGCCGAGTTTTGAATCGGTGATCGGCAAGCGTCCGGAACTGGTCGCCGTGGAACTGGAATGGATGGTCGGCCCGCAAGGCGCGGTCGGCACTCGCGAACAGTTTCATGAACTGAAGATTCCGACGTACCTGCTGCCCTCCGATTGCGAAGCCAAGGACAACCTCGTCGGCGCCGACGGCACGCGCCTGGCCCCGTTTCGCATCGACACGATCTACAAGAGCGTCAGCCAACTGGCGCAAATCTTCGATGTGCAGGAGCGTGGCCAGCAGCTCAACGACGCACTCAAGGCCAGTCTCGCCCGCTCGATTGCCACCGCCCAGGGCAAACAGCTGAAGGACGCCAGCGCGCTGGTCTGGTTCTCCAGCGCACAAATGGACATCGAGCCGTTCGTGGCCGGAAACAAAGGCATTCCCGATTTCATGCTCAGCACCCTCGGCGTGCGCAACGTGGTGCAATCCGATGAAGAGTGGCCAACGGTTGGCTGGGAAACCATCGCCAAGGCCAACCCGACCTTCCTCGTCATTGCCCGCATGGACCGTCGACGCTTCCCCGCTGACGACCATGAAAAGAAACTCGCCTTCCTGCGCAGCGACCCGGTGACGCGCAACATGGACGCGGTGAAACACAACCGCATCATCGTTCTCGACGCCATGGCCATGCAGGCCAGCCTGCGCATGTTCGATGGCCTGGAACAATTGGCCACGGCCATCAACGGCTATGACCTGTCGCAATGAGTGCAAGCCTGATCCGTACGCTGCTGGCCTTGGCGACACTGTTGATTGCAGTGGTTGCCGGCGTGGCCATCGGTGAGACCTCGATTGAACCGGGCGTGGTGTTGCAAGTCCTCGCCAACAAACTGTGGGGCGCCGGCTACGCGCTCGACCCCATCGACGAAGGCATTGTCTGGAACTATCGATTGACCCGCGCATTGGTCGCGGCGGCCTGTGGTGCCGGGTTGGCGACATGCGGGGTGATTTTGCAGTCGCTGTTGCGCAACCCGTTGGCCGATCCGTATCTGCTGGGCATCTCCGCCGGCGCCTCGACCGGCGCGGTGATGGTGGCATTGCTCGGCGTCGGCGCCGGGGTGGTTTCGCTGTCGGCGGGCGCGTTTGCCGGGGCGGTGACGGCGTTCGTGCTGGTGATCGTGCTGGCGCGGGTCAGCGGCTCGGCCAGTGGCACCGGACAAATCATTCTCGCGGGCATCGCCGGCTCGCAGCTGTTCAATGCACTGACCGCGTTTCTGATTACCCGCTCAGCCAGTTCGGAACAGGCGCGCGGCATCATGTTCTGGCTGCTCGGCAATCTCGGCGGCGTGCGTTGGCCGTCGGTGTGGCTGGCAGTGCCGGTGGCCTTCGCCGGTCTGGTCGTGTGCCTGTGGCATCGTCGCGCGCTGGATGCGTTTACCTTTGGCGCAGACTCGGCGGCGTCCCTCGGCATTGCGGTGCGCCGGGTGCAGATTCTGCTGATCGGCTGTGCGGCGCTGGTGACAGCGGTGATGGTCTCGATTGTCGGCTCGATCGGCTTTGTCGGGCTGGTGATTCCGCATGCCGCACGTCTGCTGCTCGGCACCGGGCATGCTCGGCTGTTGCCGGCCAGTGCGTTGGGGGGCGCGGTGTTCTTGATCGCCGCCGACGTGTTGTCGCGCACCTTGATCAAGGGGCAGGTGATTCCGGTCGGCGTGATCACCGCGCTGGTCGGTGCGCCGGTGTTCGCGTTGATTCTGGTCGCACGCAGGTCTGCTCGATGAGCGGCGTTCTGAGTTGTTCCGGGTTGACCTTCAAGGTGCGCGGTGCCGAGTTGCTCAACGGTGTCAGCCTTGCAGTTGAGCGCGGTGAAACCCTTGGTATCGTCGGGCCCAACGGTTCGGGCAAATCGACCCTGTTGAAACTGTTGGCCGGGTTGCGCGAACCGAGCGCTGGCGAGGTACTGCTCGACGGTCAGCGTCTGGGCAAAATGCCCCGCCGCAGCATTGCGCAGAAACTTGCGGTGGTCGAGCAACAGGCTGACACCGACGACGGCATTCGCGTGTTCGACGCTGTAGCGCTGGGGCGCACGCCGTGGCTGTCGGCGCTGCAACCGTGGTCGGCGGCTGACGACGCCATCGTCCAACAGGCGCTGACCGACGTTGACGCGACGCACCTGCGCAATCGTCTCTGGCGCAGCCTGTCGGGCGGTGAGCGACAACGGGTACACATCGCTCGGGCATTGGCGCAGCGACCGCAAATTCTATTGCTGGATGAGCCGGCCAATCATCTCGACATTCAGCACCAACTGACCATTCTCAACGTGGTGCAGGCGTTGCCGGTGACCACGTTGATCGCCCTGCATGATCTGAATCAGGCGTTGAAATGCGATCGTCTGGCGGTGCTGGAGCGCGGGCGGCTGGTGGCGTTGGGCGAACCGCTGGAGGTGCTGACACCGCAGCGGTTGCAGGAAACATTCGGGGTCAGAGCGCATTACCTGACGGACCCGTTTGACGGGGCGCAGATTCTGCGTTTTCACGCATGACGGCGTGCATGTGTGTGGTCTGCCACACCGGGTCAGCGTCGACATCAATGATCTCGAAACCCTGCCGCTGCCAGAACGCGATGGCGCCCGGCAGAAACGGATGGGTGTGCAGGTAAATCACGTCTACTGCGTTGGCGAGTGCCAGATCCTTGAGTGATCGATACAGTGCGCCGGCCAGCCCTGAACGGCGCTGCGCAGGCAGGACGAACAGACGCACGACCTCCACCACGTTGCGGTCGGGATAGGCAAGGTGCGGGAAGCGTCGGTCGTACGGGAGATAGCCGATGGACGCGACGATTTGCCCTTCGTGGCGAGCGATCAGAAAGCGCCCTTCCCCACGCAGATAAACCTCGGCAAAACGCGCCAGATCGTCGGGCATGCCCGTCGCGCTCAGCTTCGGGAAAAGCTCGGCGCGGGCCTTTAGAACAAAATCCAGCACCTGGGCAACGTCTGCTTCAGACACTGCCTGAATAATCGGTTGATGACTCATGTAACGGCAAACACCTGGACTGCGGCTGGCCACAGTAGCAACAGCCTCCCGGTGATGCCAGCCATCCGTCTACCTGTAGGAGCTGCCGCAGGC